>NZ_JASJVS010000021.1:0-65022 GCF_035019605.1 Undibacterium sp. 5I2
GCACGCGCCTTTTATCTCTGTGCTGCTCAGGCGCAGCAGGACGTGTTGATTTAACAGAAAAAAAGTGCCCTTGATCGCCCCTCCCACCCTGAAGGCACTAGCGTGCCACTGGATTCCTGCCTACGCAGGAATGATGGTATGGACTCGCCCCACTTTCTAACGGCATCACGGTGTGCCAAAATGAGATTACTGATTTCATTTAACCTAAAGGAGGCGAGTCATGAAAAATATTACAGTAATTGGGATTGATATTGCAAAAAATGTTTTCCAAATCCACGGGGCAGATAGTCAGGGCAAGAGAATACTGAAAAAGCGGATATCAAGAGAAGGATTTCTGCAGTTTATGATGCAGTTGCCGGCGTGCCTGATTGGAATGGAAGCATGCGGTGGCGCACATTTTTGGGCTAAAGAACTGATCAAGCTGGGGTTTGACGTCAAGCTTATGAGCCCAGAAAAAGTAAAGAAATATGCTGAGCACCAAAAGAATGATGCCAACGATGCCGCTGCTTGTGCCGAAGCCGTCACGAAAGCGAGTATGCGGTTTGTGTCGGTTAAAACCGACGTGCAATTAGCGATTCAAGCCATGCACCGGGTAAGGAGTCTCTACGTCAAGCAACGCACTGCACGCATGAATATGATGCGCGGCGTCTTGGCCGAGAGTGGGATTGTGATGCCCAAAGGTCAGACGCATCTCATGAAAAAGCTTGCAGAGTTACTGGACGATGCGTGCGACCGATTAAGCCTTACTGAAAAGAAATTATTTAGACAACTCAAAGCGGATTTAGAAAAAGAAGAGCAAGAGATTATTTACCATACCTCGCAGCTGGAGAAATTAGCGAAAGAAGATGACGCGTCAAAACGTTTGCAAAGCATCGAAGGAATTGGTCCGCTCACAGCAACGGCGATCGTTGCAAAAATTGGTAATGGGAGCGAGTTTCAAAAAGGTCGTGATTTGTCCGCCTTCTTGGGATTAGTTCCGAAGCAGCATTCCAGCGGTGAAAAGCACATGCTGGGCAGTATTACCAAGCATGGGGATTGCTACATCCGACAGCTGTTGGTTCACGGGGGAAGAGCCTGCGTCCAGGCAGCATCCCGAGTGAATAAGATCACGGGGGAGTTTCACAAGAATGATCCGCATAGCATCTGGATCAGAGAGCTGACAGAGCGGATTGGCGTGAACAAAGCGAGTGTTGCAGTGGCGAATAAGAACGCCCGCATGGTGGTGGCAATTTTAAAGAACAAAACGATGTTTCAGCCAGAACTGGCAGACAGTTAAAATACAGAGCTTGTAGTACAAACTTGTCAGAGTTTGCGTAGTAGGCATTAGTTAATGGGCAAAAGAGCCGAGCTCACTATTGGAGAGGCCGTCAACGTCATCGGTGTTGAAACCGTAGGAATGATGAGGTCACTAATAGTAGCGAATTATCCATTATGGCTCAGGGTACGAATGACTCAGATGATGAACATCTGAGTCCCCTGAAGTCGGATATATGACAGCAACTCAATTCTTTGTTTATTGACGAAATTCTGCTTGCACAAACAGGCGAGTCCATATATGACGAGGCGAGAGCATGGGGGAATGACATGTCGGCCAGTTGGAGTAATGATACCGACTGAAAACCCTTTTGCGACAGCCTCTGAAGGCCGGGGTTTCAAACCCTAGTCAGATTTTTGATGATATAAATTCTTGCCATCTCCGTCAACCTGCGCGCTGCTTCGCTCAATTTTACTTTGCCGTGTGCCATGACTCGCTTAGCACCCGCCAACATGGAACTGACACTATTTAATGGCTTGGAAAAGTTTCAATTATTAAACATGACACGACATTTTCTTTTACATAGCTTGCTGTTTCTTGGACAAACAGAGCCCTGTTCGGCAGAACAAGAACCCGCGACAGGCAGCATCATTTCCATCCGCTCAGAAGACAAAGAGGTGGCAAAAATTCAGCTTCCGATAGGACTGAAAGCGAACTACCAAATTCATGCCAATCACATCGCGAACGATGAGGCCGCGGGTGTGTTGCACGCTGTGGGGAATGTGCAGATTACTTTGAACTTGGCCGGTAGCAGCGCCAGTGAGATCGATTTGATCGGCGATGAACTGGTCTTGACGAAACAAGTTTTGGATGCACACAAGGTGGAAGCCATTCGCAAGCTAGAAGCGATGGGGGAATCCGACCAGCGCTACCGCCAGATCGCGCCAGTCGATGCCAACGCGGCAAGGCTTCAACTGCGATCGATGTGCTCAATATGGAAAAACTGGCGGGAGCCGCGTCCTAGCACCAGCCACGATAATTTTTCCGTATCCGGTACTTCCGGTTCCGAGACCAGATGCACCTTCGGTGCGGCGACCGTGCCGACCACTTCAACCCCGGCTTCAACTGCCACACCCTGACGCAGCGCACGTATATTCAAGCCCGGATTGGTCGGCGCACCTTGGAAATTCAAGATGCCACGCTCGATTGCCAATTGCTGGCCATAGCCTTCATAGACAGCTTTGACGGTGCGTATCGAACCGATCGCCTGCAAGGGGCTGCCGTCGATCGAGCGCAAACGCAGGCTGCCAGCCAAGCCGGTATCGATGCCACGGCCGACGAAGACAAAGCGCCGGCCCATGTCGAAGCTGACATCGAGACGCGTTTTTAAAGTTTTCTTGGCGGCCGCCGCTGCGCTGTTTTTGCGTGCCAGCCGATCGGCGCGACGCGTGACCACGACATCGCTCGATAAGCTCGGCGGCGGTAATTTCGGTAATTTGAAATACGCCCCGTCAGCCGTCACTTTACCGCTCAAGCCCGATAAAGAAGGAAATTGCCAAATAACAAGTCATAAAAAATGGACTTAACAAGAAATCTCTTCATAAATAAAATAAACAGATCGGAAATTTTTCCGATAAATCAACCTAATGGAGTTCAAGTCAATTACCCCGGCCTCAAGAGGCTGTCGCAAAAGCCTGATGGAAGTTTTTTTACACCTGAAACACCGCATACCGCGTCATTCCCGCATGCTTTTGGCGGGAACCTAGTGTCGTTTTCAGCGCTGAAAACAATATAATATCTGGCATTTTCAGTTAACCACGAACGCCGCTGGGTTCCTGCCAAAAGCGCGCAGGAATGACGTGGCCACCAGTTAGGGTAATGATACCGACTCAATACCCTTTTGCGACAGCCTCTCAAGGCCGGAGCTTGAAAAAGCTCGGTTGACCAGACTGAGCGCAAAGCATCGCGCTACGTTGCAACGAAGTACAAGACTCACATTGGAATGCTTCCTCAGTTCCAAGCTCTGCAAGCAGCAGAAGCAGACAAGCATAGGGTAAGCACGAAACGTTCTGCTGCAAGGTTCATCGGAGAGTGCGGGTGAGCATTCCGAACCGAAGCTGCGTTGTGACATTGTCGAGGGGAGCGGCACCGTCAGGTGCCCGTCACCAGGCGCGTAAGCGCATAGGGAAATGCAGATTACATCTGCTATTTCATATTGGAGATACAAAAATGGCTGTATTTGTACTAAGCAGAACACAAGAACCGCTGATGCCATGCAGCGAGAAACGGGCGCGCAAGCTGCTCGCAGCAGGCCGGGCACGCGTGCATCGCCTGTTCCCGTTTGCTATACGCTTGCTTGACCGTACTGTTACTGACAGTGCCTTCCGACAGGAAAGAAAACCGGCCAGTACATAGGCCGCGTAGCAGTTCGCGCAAGTGGCAGTTTCAACATACAAACGCAAGAATCTGTCGTACAAGGCATATCGCATAAGCACTGCAAGATCATTCAGCGTGCAGATGGGTATAGTTATTCACTGGTGGCAAACATGGACGTGACAGGCACGCCACCAAAGCAAGGAACGCTGCGCGTTCCGCGCTCTGCCTCCTCGGCCTGAAGGCCGAGGTTTCACGCGCAAATCTGATGAAAAAAGATATCATCTTCTTCAGCATACTTTTTTTTATATTGATCAAGCAGGCTTGTGCTCAACAACAACCGCTGTCCCGCAGTATTATTGCAGTCCACGCAGGCGGAAACGAAGTAGCCAGAATACAACTGCCTGTAGGGATGCAGGCTGACTATCGAATTCACGCCAATCAAATTGAGAACGACGACGAAAATGGCATTTTACGCGCCAAGGGGAATGTGCAGATCACCTTGATGTCGACCGTCGATGGTGCGGTCAACTTCGATTTCATTGGCAATGAATTGACATTGACAAAAGAAACTCTTGATTCAAAAAAATTGCAAACCATCATGGATCTCGAACGCATGGGTCGATCCGACCAACGCTACCGCAACAAGCCATTTATCGATGCGGCTGCGGCACGCCTACAGGCAACGATCGATGCGAGCAATATGGGGCGACTGGCCGAAATTATCGAGCAGTACGGCTGGCCGGGTGCGCGCTTGGTCGGCATCCAAGCAAGTCAGAATGCTTTTTTGGTCTTGCAACATGCCAATCTTGAAGATCAACAAAAGTATTTACCTCTGCTACGCGATGCGGTCGACAAGAACGATGCCTTGGCAAGTGAGTTAGCCATGTTGGAAGACCGCGTGCGCATCGGTCTGGGTCTCGCTCAGCTTTACGGAACCCAAATCAGCTCAGACGGCACGCTCATGCCTGTCGACGATCATGCACAGGTTGACCGGCGACGCGCTGCACTTGGACTCATTCCCTTAGCCGAGTATTTGAAGTTATCTGGCACACGTATTCTAAAAATGACCGAACCATCGGCGGTACAGTGATGGACAACGCCAGTGCCGGGATAGAAAGCAGAGCAGCGCTCAAGTCGGATTTTGACAAGCAGCAAGCGCTGTTTCTCCATCAAACCATTGCACACTTAAGCACACGACAATATGGCACCGTGCTCTTGACACAGCCGCTGAGCCAGGTCGTGCTGAATGGCTTCTTTGTTTGCATCGCTATTGCAATCATTGCCTTTCTTTTTTATTCAGCACCAGTCGTAAGGCGCAATCCCAAGGCGTACTGCTACCGACTACGGGGGTGATCCGGGTCGTGCCAAGTCAATCCGGCATGATCATTGAGCGACATGTGCAGGAGGGCCAAGCCATACGTGCCGGCGAAGTCATGTTCGTGCTGTCCAGTGAGCGTATCCGTGTTGACAACAGCGGCGCACAACAAGCTATTTCAGACTTGCTGCGACGCTAACGCGATAGCTTCGATACGGAATTGAAGCAGTCTTATCCCAGCGGGCCAGTACGTTGCCGTCGGTGGACCATCAGGAAGTGGCAAGACGACCTTGTTGAAGCTGTTGTTCGGTCTGTTGGAGCCGACGGAAGGGGAAATCTTGGTCGGTGGTATCAAGCTGACCAAGCTTGGTCTCTCCAATTACCGGCGACTACTTGGCACAGTGATGCCAGACGACAGCTTGTTCGCAGGTTCGATCGCGGACAATATCAGTTTTTTCGTTCCATCACCAAGTCAACAGCAAACCCAAGCTGGTGCGCTGCTGGCTGCCGTTCACGACGAAATTACCGCTATGCCGATGGGCATTCAACACCTTGATCGGCGATCTTGGCAGCGCCTTGTCTGGCGGCCAGAGGCAAGGTATTTTGTTGGCACGCGCATTGTATAACAAACCGAAATGACTGGTACTTGATGAGGCGACGAGTCAATTGGATGTACCGAATGAGCGAGCAGTGTACGCAGCCATTCAAAAAATCCCGCTGACACGCATTATCGTCGCGCATCGTCCGGATACCATCGCCATGGCGCAAAGAGTCATCATTTTGCAGCACGGATGCATTACAAAAGACGTTCTGCAAAAACCCTGCTTACAGTAGAACAAAATAATAAACAGGCAATCATTGCGAAATAAATAATTTTTATCCACCATCGTCGCGACTGCATCGCCGATTGGAAAACTCAATGAGGACTTTTTTATGATGTACCGCTTGGTTTCGCAAAAAAATTTTACGGTTGAGCAAACTGACTACATAGAGAAATTAAAGGAATCCATACAATTCATTTCCAATCAATCAGATATGATCGTCGGCATAAAAGATGTGGATTCCAAGCATTTCATTTCCAGCGATTCCTACGCCAATCTCGTTGGTCTCGCCAACGGTGCGGACGTGAAAAACAGGATGGATCACGATATGCCATGCGAAGCTACCGCACGATTTGCCGACAGCTATGTCAAGAGTGACCGACGTCTCCTTCATTACGCCAATATGAACCACAAAATAAGAACATTGGACATTTTTGAACACGTCGACGGCATAAAGGCACTGGTATTTAATAAACACATGATCAAGCATCATCCATCCGAATCAATTTTGGGATTGATGTACGATGCCTATGAAATAGATATAAAGATTATTTATTCACTCATACCGAATTACGCTATCGAATTCGAAAGGGGGTTCTGCATTGAAAATGCAGATGATACCTTCCAGGTCGGCAATGTAAAATTGACAGAATACGAACGTGAAATATGTTTTTTGTTAATAATGAATTGGAATTTCAAGCAAATTGCCTGTTTTATGGATAAACACAGGCCAAAATCAAGTATCAGAACGGCCGATACCATTTACAAATGTAGAAATCGCATATGTGAAAAATTACACATCTCCAATTGCAGCGCATCCCAATTTAAAAACCTTTTGGTTGGTGCAGGTTTACATAAAAAAATGCCCAAGCTATTCTTCCATCGGCTTATCGGGTCGAGGGTGCTGACATAAAATTGTCTCTGTTTACTATCAGTTACGCGCAGGCAAGCATGGACTGAATCTCGGTGGAACCGGCTTGAATTCCTTCCCACACAATGCAACAGCCCCCCCCTCGAACCCACACCCTCAATTAAACGAAAACGTATAATTCACATCGACCGCCGATTCACTGCCGGCGCGACCAACGATGGTGATGCGCCGGGTCAGTTGCCAGCTCAATTTCAAGGCGCCGGTGGCGTCGCCGAGACCGCGCTCGACCGACAGCACCAAGCCGGGCATCAGGCGTTTGCCAACGCTGACGACTTGATCGCTGCTACCGCTGGTGCTGTTACTGTTGGTGGCACCGGCCACGGTTTGTCCCGGCACGCGCGACGACGCGCCGCTGCCGGCGGCACCTATCGAGAACTCATCGAAACCGAGACTCTGCACGATGTCGCGCGGAACATTGCGGCTGCCATCGCCGCCGAAAATCGCGCTGGCGGCCGACATCAGCAAAGAGGCGTCGCCACCGGCGAGTTGGTCGGAGCCGCGTCCTAGCACCAGCCACGATAATTTTTCCGTATCCGGTACTTCCGGTTCCGAGACCAGATGCACCTTCGGTGCGGCGACCGTGCCGACCACCTCAACCCCGGCTTCAACTGCCACACCCTGACGCAGCGCACGTATATTCAAGCCCGGATTGGTCGGCGCACCTTGGAAATTCAAGATGCCACGCTCGATTGCCAATTGCTGGCCATAGCCTTCATAGACACCTTTGACGGTGCGTATCGAACCGATCGCCTGCAAGGGGCTGCCGTCGATCGAGCGCAAACGCAGGCTGCCAGCCAAGCCGGTATCGATGCCACGGCCGACGAAGACAAAGCGCCGGCCCATGTCGAAGCTGACATCGAGACGCGTCTTTAAAGTTTTCTTGGCGGCCGCCGCTGCGCTGTTTTTGCGTGCCAGTTGATCGGCGCGACGCGTGACCACGACATCGCTCGATAAGCTCGGCGGCGGTAATTTCGGTAATTTGAAATACGCCCCGTCAGCCGTCACTTTGCCGCTCAAAACCCATAATTCATTGGTCTCGACGATGCTGCTTTCGCCGCTGACCACCAACCAACGGTCTTTGCGCTGCAATAAAGGAAAATTCTGCCACTGCGCACGAATGGACCCGGTTTCAGCACCGATGTCGATTTCGCCGCTGGCTTTGAATTCACCGCGCTTGCCGAGCAAATCGACATCACGGAACAGCTCGTGATCAGGCAAGGAGTTGATGGTATTGGAGAACTGCAAATTCGTTAAAGTCAAGTGCTGGTCTTCGAGATGCGCGTCGAGACTGCCGTTGGGCAGCAGCAAACCCTCGGCAGCCAGCGCCAGCTCCAGCTCGCGTCCGGCAATTTGCGCCTGATAATGCGGTAGTCCCAGGGTGCCGCTTAAGTTGGCATCGATATTGAGTTTACCCTTCAATGCCAGCCCTGGGTTCAGGGTCGGTCCTACCCATTGTAAATCTGGCAGAGCAGCATGCAGTTTGCCGCTCATAGGGCTGTGCGAAGCGATGCTCCACGCGCCGTTTTGCCGGCTCAATTGCGTTTCGGCATTAAGCTGCCATTGTCCCAAACGCGTGCCGTCGGCCTGGAGGGTCAAGTTAATGCGCTGCGCATCGGTACCGAGCACCAGCCCGCCGCTGCCTAACTCCAATTTTGCCAAAGTCATACCCAAGGGTACTGGCGTACCGGCACCGTCGCCATCATTGATGCGCAGGTCGCCGCTTTGGCGTTGCAGATGGATGGTGGCGCGCGCATTGTCTTTCAATTCCACATCCCAGTCTGCGCGTAGACGTAAATCTCCGGTCAGCATGTCTTGTTGGTGCAACAGATTCCAGATCGGTAAGACCTGTACCTCGCTCATGCTGCCGCGCGTGGCCAGCGTGGTCGGGGTCCAATCGAATTGTTCCAGCGAGAGTTGCGCGAAGTCACTACGCAATTGCAGTTTGCCGAGTTTCAGCGATTGCGCGGCAATTTCCAGGCTCGCCGCTTGCACCAAATGCAAACCGGGCGTGACGCTCAAGTCTAAGCTGTTCAAGTGCCCGCTCCAATGCGGCACAGTGGCAGCAGTCGCAGCGAACCAGCCACCGGCCAGGCTGAGCGTGAATTTTTGCTTCTCTGGCAGGGCGGCATCAAGGCTCAAGGTATGCGCGCTGCGTGTGCCGGCGAGGTGAAGCTGCAGCGTGTCCAGCGCTTCGGTGGGAAACTGTTCGGGCAAGCCGCTCAGGCGCAATTTTTCTGCTTTGACTGTACCATTCAAGGCACCGTTAAGGCCGGGAGCGAGTTGAACATTGGCATCGAAGGCGGCCAAGGCCAGACTTTTTTCTTGGCTTTGCAAATGGATGTCGTGGGCTTGCAGCGTGATATCGGCGGCCGGTGCCGTAGCATCATAGTGCAGCGCGATTTGGGCTTTGAGCGCGCCGCTGAGTTGGATCTGCATGCTCTCTAGCAGGGTTTGTAAGGCGCTCAGTTCGGGCGCATCGACCTCGAGTTTCAAGCTATTGCCGCGCACACCCCAATTACCCTGCGCGTGTACGCTGTTTTTACCCCATTGCACGGCCAATTGGGGCACTTGTAATTGATTCGTTTGCCACAGCAGGCTGGCGCTGGCATCGACGCTTTGGCCGGCAAAATTGCCCTGCAATAAAGGCACGTCTACTTGCGCACGCAATTGTGGCAGTAAGCTTCCGCTACCTGCCAGCTTCGCTTGCAAACGACCGACCGGTACCGTCAACCAACGTGCCGGATCAAAATTGGCCACTACGCCCTGCCATTGAAAGCGCTGTTCGCCACTGAGTGTGAGCGAACCGCTGGCGCTGACACGCGCCTGCTCGGCTTGGAATTCCAAGGCGTCGAGTTTGAGTAATTGCGAGGCGAGCACGTACTCGCCTTGCATCGTTAAGTGTGCGCGCGCTTCGCGCAGCTCGGTTTGCATGGTAATGCGCTGTCCAGCCACCGTCTGCGCCTTGATGCTGCCGTCGATGCGGGTGCGTTGAAACGCCTGATCAATTTGCTGCAGATTAATATCTTGTAATTGTAATTGTCCTTGCACTTTCGGTAAGCCTGGCTCAAGTACCACATCGACAGCGCCTTGCAGTTGGCCTTCACCATAGAAATAGGCTTGCAAATTGCTTAAGTTTAAGGATTTCCCCTGCAGCAATAAATCACTGCTGAGTTCTTTGAGGGGCAAGGCGTGGTCGCTGAGCAAACCCGGTTTGGCATTGGCCAGGTACACGTTGCCGCGCAGACGGTCGCTGGGCGCGCCAGCTTTATCATCGGGATGCACATCGGCGCGTAGACGTAGATCAGCCTGTGGCGCAGTAGCAGCCCAGTGCGCCGGGTTGAGGTGGCGTATATCGAGATGCAACTTGCTCAGCATTTGCGGCGAAAACGGTGCCAACACCAGTCTGGCATCGCCAGCCAGCAATTGCTGTTGGCCTTCGTCTATGCTGGCTTGCAGTCCGACTATCAAGGCGCTCAAGTTGCCGGATAAGTCGGCGTGCACCGTTGCCGGTGGCAGTTGCGTATCTATTTTTCCTTGCAACAATCCGCTGGCACTAAGAGCGAACGGACGGCGACTGGCCAGCGTCGCTGAGTCCAGACGCACACTGCCCCATGGGCTGGTAAAAGCCAAACGGCCACGGTATTGCTGGGCACGATAGCTGAACTGGCCCGTCAGGGCGCTCAGGCTGAGGGTTTCTTGGGATTTTCCGTTCGCTACCAATTGCGCCAGTTGCAATCGCCCCAAGGCCAGTTGATCGAATTCCAGTGTCAGCGGCAGACTCAAGTCCTGTGGCAACACCGATGGACTGGGGTCGGGGGCACTGGCAATGCGCAACGAACTGATATGCAGCTCCTGCACATGCAGGCGACGTTGCCATAAAGCAGGCATATCCCAGCGTAATGCCAAGCCACTGATATCGACATGTAGTGCCGCGAGACGCAAGGAGAGTTCGTCAATTTGCACGCCCTCATCGAGACTGCCAGCGACACCGCTGACGCGTAACTTGCCGCCACTGGCGGCTTGGGCGGCCGCCAATACACTGCGTGTGCCACTGGCGGTGTGCAGCGCCCACCACATACTGCCGACCAGCATCAGCAGCAGCGTGAGCGAGATCAACAGCAGTGTGCGCCAGCGCCGCGAGCGATTTGGAGCGGGGTTGGGGGGAGTAGGAGCGCTGGGTACGCTGACAGCGGCAGATGAAGTCATATTAAAACGCAATCGCAATCGAAAAATCAAGCCGCAGCTTGGCGGTTTGGCGGCCGTAGGCGAGATCGAGTGCGATCGGGCCGGCCGGGGTGCGGTAGCGCCCCCCTACCCCTATGGCTTGGCGCAGGCTGAGCGCGCGCCAACTGTCGGCGGCATCGCCAACATCGACAAAGCTGGCAACACCCCAGCTTTGGTTGAGCCAATGCACATATTCGGCACTGGCGGCGCTCATCACGCGCCCACCTGTGACGGCGACGCCTTGCACGATGCCCAGGCTTTGATATGCATAGCCGCGCACCGAGGTGCTGCCACCGGTACGGAATAAATAGTCTTGCGGAATACCGTGCTCACTATTGGCAAATACTTGGCCGGCCTCGAGGCGAAAAATCAGGTTATCGCTTTTCCCTACCGGTACCCAGCGCTGGTATTTGGCATAGGTGCGCAAGAAGCTTTGGTCGGAAAATACGGCTTTTTCTGATAAGGCCAGATCGAACTGATAAATTTCACCGCGCCGCGGCGCAAAGGTGTCGTCGACATCGCGCCAAGTCCAGCCGGCAGTGAGTACAAATGCTTTGCTGCTGTCTTCGAGCTGGCCTTCCGCCGTGCTTTTTTCACGCAGCAGATTCATCCCCAGCCTTTGCTCGATACGCCCACGCGTGGTGGTGCGTTTCACGCCCAAGGCATTGCGGGTAGTTTGTACCCCAGAAACATTTTCGCGATCGACGATGACGCCGAAGGAATCGACGCGGTTGTCATCGGGCGGCAGATAGATATCGATATAACCGAGTTGGCGCCTTTGCTCTATCCGCACGGCGCTGCGTAAATCCCAAGCTTGTTGCAGGATATTTCTATCCCGGTAAGCGACTTCGCTGCGAAATCCGGTATTGGTGCTGTAACCGAGGCCAAAGCTGAGGTCGCGCGGTTTGCGTTCTTGCAGCGTGACATCAATCGGCACTTCCGCCGCTTGCTCGGGATCGGGATCAATCGCGACTGTGACGGTGGAAAAGTAAGCTGAATTCTGTAGCGCGCGTTGGAAGTCGAGCAAGCGCGAACGAGAATAGCTTTCGCCGCGTTGCGGCGGTCGAAAGCGTTCCAGCAGCGATGCCGGGTAACGCTGTAAACCATTGACGCGCAAAGAGCCGAGCGTAAACGCGGGGCCGCTGTCGACTTCAAGACTGAGGGCGGCGGAATTCTGGTCGGCATCGATCTTGGCGGCGCTGGAAGATATTTTTGCGGCGGCATAGACATCGGCACGCAAACTGTCGGTCAGCTGGTTTTTTGAACTGCTCCAGTCTTCCTCGCGAAAGGGATCGCCGACCGCCAGCGACCAATCCATCAGCAAGCCATGCTGACGCTCCAGCGCCTTTGCCTCGGCCGCATCGATGGCGCTGCGCAGCGGACCGTTAATATTGATGGTGACATTTTCGATCACGGTACGCGGCCCGGCCTTGACCTCGACGGTCAGGTTTGATTCGCTGCTGCCGGCCACTCGTAGCGCGCTGGTGTCGATGGTGATTTGCGGCGAAAAGTAGCCTTCGGTCGCCAAAATGCCGCTGATATCGCTACGTAAGCGGCGCAGCAGCGAGGGCGTCTGGTTTTGCGCTTCAGACGTGGTGGAAAATTCAGGAATGTGTTCACGCAGTAAATCGGCCCAGCTCGAGTCTGGTGCCTGCAAATGAAAACGTCCGTGAGCTGTGGTTTGCGGTAGCGGTGGCGCGGTCAGTGGCGGCGGACTCTCGGTGCTGGCAAGATCTTGCGCCAAAACAACTTCAGAGACTGCACACCACAGAGTGAGCGAGCACAGCGCAGACAGATAAAGCTTAGTCATCTTGTTCGCTTACTTGGTTGCTAAACCGACGCGGTTAATGCCGAGCTTTTTTGCATCAGAAATAATTTGTATGACCTTGTCATACTCTACCGTTTTATCTGCCGACACCAGCACCGCCAACTCCGGTTGATCGGTATGGAATTGGCTTAATTTACTCATCAGCACCGAGCGGTCGGCGGTTTCCTCTTGGGGTATCGCTGCGGTGGTGGCATTGACCTTGCTTTTGATGCCTATACCCCACTTGTCGTCTTTTTGTACCGTGACCTCAATGTACGCGCTCGGTGGCTGGCTTGACTGACCAGCGGTCGGCAAATTGATCACGCTGGGGTTAGTCATCGGTGCGCAGACCATGAAAATGACCAGTAATACCAACATGACGTCGATATACGGCACCACATTGATTTCGGCTTTGAATTTACGTTTACGGTCGCCACGCAGAGAAGTCATTCTTACCCCACCCTCAGCGCGACTGCCGTTGGAGTATGTTGGAGAATTCTTCAATGAAGGTTTCAAAGCGTATCGCCAGACGATCGATGTCATGCGAATAACGGTTGTAAGCCAACACGGCAGGAATGGCGGCAAACAGGCCGATAGCCGTGGCGATCAAGGCTTCAGCAATGCCCGGTGCCACCGCTGCCAGAGTCGCCTGTTGCACATTGGCCAAACCACGGAAAGAATTCATGATGCCCCAGACGGTACCGAACAAGCCGATATACGGGGAAACCGAGCCAACTGAAGCAAGAAACGATAAGTGTGATTCCAAGCTATCCATTTCACGCTGATAGGCAGCACGCATGGCGCGCCGTGCGCCGTCGAGCATGGCACTGGCTTCAAGCGTGCCCTTATTGGCATTTTTGACTTTTTGATATTCGCTCATGCCGGCTTCGAAAATACGTTCCATCGCACCGACCGGCGTTTTGCCGTGACGGCGGTTATTCGTGGCTTCCTGATACAGATCGATCAAATTGCCACCCGACCAAAAACTGCGCTCAAACTGTTCAGTTTGTGCACGTGCCTTTTTGATTGCAAACATCTTACTGAAAATATAAGTCCAGCTGGTCAGCGATACGCCCACCAGCAAGAGCAAGACCAATTGTACGAGAAGGGAAGCATTGCCGATCAGGCTGATGAAGGAAAGATCTTGGGTTGCGGTCATAGGGGGGTGAGATAAAGACAAAAAGAGTTGAGGTGACGGCAGGCCGGTTCAGAGTGAAATTTTTTCCAACACGGACACCGGTATCGCCGCCGGTCGCAAACTGTGCGCATCGACACACGCGACCATGATGGTGCCGCTGGCCAAGAGGCGCTCGGCGCACCAAACTTGCTGGAAAAATTCCAAGGAGGCGCGCCCGAGTTTCTTCAACTCAACGCTGACGCGCAAGGCGTCATCGAGCCTGGCTGGTGCATGATACGCGACTGCGCAATCTTTGACGACAAACATTCGGCCTTCGTCGCTCAGCAATTGCTGCTGATTCACCCCGGTTGCACGTAAGCATTCTGTGCGTGCCCGCTCGAAAAATTTAAGGTAGTTGGCATAGTAAACGATGCCCCCTACATCAGTATCTTCGTAATACACCCGCAGTTGCCAGTCAAATTTGCGCATAGTCTGATTTCATTTTGTAAAGCTGTCGCGCTGCGCTCAGGGCGCGGTGCGGCGTTGAACATTCAAAGGCCCGTAGCCCTGACATGTCGGCATCATCTCAATATAGTTGATATTCACGTGTGCCGGCAATGTGGCGATCCAAAAAGCTGTTTCGGCGATATCGATGGCGGTCAGCGGGACCGTTCCTTGGTACACTTTGGCCGCGGCATCGTCATTGCCACGAAAGCGGACATTCGAAAATTCCGTACCACCGCATAGGCCAGGTGCAATATTCGTGGTGCGCACACCAGTGCCGGCCATATCGGCGCGTAAATTTTTAGTGAATTGATCGACAAAAGCTTTGGTAGCACCGTAAACATTGCCGCCAGGATAAGCCGTCGAACCGGCGATGGAGCCGATATTGATGATCATGCCATGGTCGCGCGCCACCATGTCGGGCAAGACGGCGCGGGTGACCGTGACCAAACCTTTGACATTGGTGTCGATCATGGTATCCCACTCATCTTGCGAAGCCAGATGCGCCGGCTCAGTACCGAGTGCCAATCCGGCATTGTTGATGAGTACGTCGATCTCACGCCAAGCAGCGGGCAAGCCGGCCAACATGGCCTGAATCGAGGTTTTTTGCGTCACATCCATTTCGACCGGCAACAAATTCTCGCCTAATTCGCTGTGTAAGGCAGATAAACGATCAGCTCTACGCGCCGCAGCAATCACCTGATGACCCTCACGGACAAATTTACGTGCCATTTCTTCGCCAAAACCTGAGCTGGCACCGGTAATTAATACGATCATGTTCATCATTCCTTTTAATTGGACGTACATTGAGATGCGGATATGGAGCTATTCTAAGGGATTTTCAATAGTCGGTTGCCGACGCGACTGATTTCTGCGCCGCACACATGAGCAAAAGCAAGAAAAAATCAGGCGCAGCGCTTGCCGATTGCGCGGGTATCACGTAAAATTCTTGCACCATTTCGTCTCACGTGACTGGCGAAAACACGGTGCTTGGCTGGTCTGGGCCACCGTTAAAGATGGAGATCCATCGGGAAGCGTGAGATTTCGGAATCAGTTCCTCGATTCCAGCCGTGCGCCTGGGTAGCCTGATGGTAATGAGGCTGCTTGTCTTCGTTCGCGTCCAAGACGCCTCGCCGAAGACCTCCGACACAGGTATCAAATAAAATTTTGTATGCCCTTGGTGTCGCTTGTTCAATCAATCAACAGATAAATCAGGAAAACCATGTTTGCTAAAAATCATACCCTCGCCGCCATCGATCCGGAAATTTTTGCCACCATTCAATTGGAAAACCAGCGTCAAGAAGAGCATATCGAACTGATCGCTTCGGAAAACTACACCTCGCCAGCCGTCATGGAAGCGCAAGGTTCGCAATTGACCAACAAATACGCCGAAGGTTACCCAGGCAAGCGTTACTACGGCGGTTGTGAGCATGTCGACGTGGTTGAACAATTGGCAATCGATCGCGTGAAGCAATTGTTCGGCGCTAATTTTGCCAATGTACAAGCAAATTCCGGCTCACAAGCCAACCAAGGCGTGTTTTTTGCGCTGCTGAGCCCGGGCGACACCATCATGGGCATGAGTTTGGCCGAAGGTGGTCATCTGACCCACGGCATGCCACTCAATATGTCGGGCAAATGGTTCAATGTGGTTTCGTATGGCCTCAATGCAGCGGAAGACATCGACTACGATGCGATGGAAAAATTGGCACGCGAAAGCAAGCCAAAACTGATCATCGCCGGCGCCTCGGCCTTCGCCTTGCGTATCGATTTCGAACGTTTCAGCAAAATTGCCAAAGAGGTCGGTGCCTATTTCATGGTCGACATGGCCCACTATGCGGGTTTGATCGCCGCCGGCGTCTACCCTAACCCAGTGCCGTTTGCCGATGTGGTTACATCGACCACGCACAAGAGTTTGCGCGGCCCACGCGGCGGTATTATCTTGTCGAACGATGAAGCGATTGCCAAAAAAATCAATTCAGCAATTTTTCCCGGCATTCAAGGTGGGCCGCTCATGCATGTGATCGCCGGTAAAGCCGTTGCCTTCAAAGAAGCGCTGACCCCGGAATTCAAGGCTTACCAAGAACAAGTAGTCAAAAACGCTGCAGCTCTGGCGCAAACACTGACCGAACGCGGTTTGCGCATCGTTTCCGGCCGCACCGAATCGCATGTCATGCTGGTGGACTTGCGTCCTAAGGGTTTGACCGGTAAAGAAGCCGAAGCCATCCTCGGTTCGGCCCACATGACTTGCAACAAAAACGGTATTCCTAACGATCCGCAAAAACCCATGGTCACTTCCGGCATCCGCCTCGGCAGCCCGGCCTTCACGACCCGCGGTTTCAAAGAAGCCGAAGCAATCAAAGTCGGTCATCTGATCGCCGATGTGCTCGATAAGCCGCATGATGCCGCCAATATCGAACGCGTCAAAGTCGAAGTGAAGAAACTTACCTCTGCTTTCCCGGTCTACGCCAAGTAAGTCCCGAACTTGCATACAGATAACGCCACTCTTCAGAGTGGCGTTTTTGCAAGATCCGCTAATTCACCGAACTAAACTTGGGCCGCGCTGCATGAAATGTCCCTATTGCCATCACGATGATACTCAGGTCATCGATACCCGCGTCTCGGAAGAAGGGAACGTGATGCGCCGTCGTCGGCGCTGCGCCCACTGCGACAAACGCTTCACCACCTATGAACGGATAGAATTGATGATGCCGGTCATCGTCAAGAAAAATGGTAGCCGCACCGAATATGAATCGCAAAAATTGCGTGCCAGTTTGATGTTGGCACTACGCAAGCGACCGGTTTCGGCCGAAGCAGTCGATCATGCGATTCAGCATATCGAAGAAAAATTGCTTGCCACTGGCGAGCGCGAAGTGCTGTCGGTACAGGTCGGTGAGTTGGTGATGCGCGAACTCAAACGCCTCGATAAAATCGCCTATATCCGTTTTGCTTCGGTGTACAAAAGCTTTGAAGATATTTCTGAATTTGCCGAAGCGATACAGGAAGTCGATCTCGACAACAAAAGCACCGGCAAAACCAAGTAAGCGTGGGCCGAGTGAACAAGCGCGGAGTTAATCCGCGCCGCCTTATTCGCTTAAGCAATATAGCAAAGCCAGCAACGGCAGTGCCGCGCCAAACCACGCCGCACCGGCCCAGCCGCCAACCGCATAAGCCCAGGCACCGAGTGCAGAACCGAGTGCCCCGCCGCAGAAAAACGTCGCCATATAGATGCCGTTGAGGCGTGAGCGATACGCTGCACCGAGCGCAAAAATCGCCCGCTGACCCAAGGTCAGGTTGGCGGCCACGCCGAAATCGAGCAAAATCGCGACCACCACCAGCCAGCCCAGCGCCGGTGTGGTGCCGGCTGCGACCAGTAAACTGAGCAAGAAAGCCAGCACGGCCAACACCAATGCGGCCAGCGTAGCCGGCCGCGTCAAGCCGCGATCAGCCAAGCGTCCGGCAATCGGGGCGGCAATCGCACCGGCCACGCCAGCCAAGGCAAACCAGGCGATGCCGGCTTGCGAGAGATGATAGACCGGGCCAGCTAACAACAAGGGCACGGTGGTCCAGAACACGCTGAAGGCGGCAAACAAAGCGGCTTGATACAGGGCACGGCGACGCAAAATCGGCGTGCTGCGGGTCAGGTGCCACATCGATGCCAACAGAGCGCTGTAACGCAAATTTGTGTTCGGCACGCGAGGCGGTAAGATGCGTGAGAGCACTAACGCCAAGACCACCATGATCGCAATCGAGATGTGAAATACCCGCTGCCACGAAGAATATTCGGTAATGAAACTGGCGACTGGGCGTGCCAACATGATGCCCAGCATCAAACCGCTCATGACATTCCCGACCACGCGACCGCGGCTTTCTTCCGGTGCCATATGCGCCGCCAGCGGCACGAGTATCTGTACCGCCACCGACCCGATGCCTATGCAAAAGGCCGCGGTCAAAAATACTCCTGGCGTGGTGGCAAAGGCGGCGGCGATCAAGGCGACAATGCCGATCAGCATGGTGATGAGAATTAAACGACGATTTTCAAACAAATCGCCGAGTGGCACGATTAACAGCAAACCGACGCCATAGCCGATCTGAGTTAAGGTGACGATCAGCCCGGCAGCATGCCGATCGAGGCCGAGGGCGACGCTGATCGGGCCGACCAGCGGTTGAGCGTAATATAAATTGGCGACGATGAGGCCGCAGGCCAGCGCGATGAGCATGGTCATCGCGCTGCTGATCGTTGGGGCGGGCACGGGCGCGCCTGTACTTACTTGCATGCTCATTCTCATTTCACAAAAGCACAGCACTAGACGGAAGAAATCTGCCGAGCAGCAACTATACGAATCCCGATTGTAGAGGAAAAACCAAAATCCTTCCGATCAGCCGAAACGCCGTGCTCAAACGAACTGCTGCGCCAGCTCCCCCAGACGGACAATACCGCGCTCCAGCTCCGCACTCCAGGGCCGGGCAATATTAAGCCGCAGGCAATGCGCGTATTTGCTGGTATGCGAAAACACGATGCCGGGCGTGAAGGCAATGCCCTCCGCGACCGCGCGTCGCAACAAGGCCAGGCAATCTATCGTCGGCGGCAATTCCAGCCACAACCACCAGCCGCCGGCCGTGCTGACGAGCGTGCTGCCGCGCGGAAAACTATGTGCCACCACGGTTACGGCGCGCGCAATATTGGCAGCTAAACGCTCGCGCAATTTGCGTAAATGGCTATACAAGGCCCCCGACTGTAAAAATTCTGCCAGCACGACCTGCTCAAACCAAGGTGTGACCAGCGAGTGACTCAATTTCAAACTGACGATACGACTATGGTGACGCCCGCCGGCAACCCAGCCCAGCCTATACGCCGGTGCCACGCTTTTACTACAGGAACCACAGTAAATCACGCGGCCCTGCCTATCCCAAGCCTTCAATGGTGTCGGCCGTTCCTGGTGCGGCGTGATATCGCCGAACACATCATCTTCGATCACACTGATGTCATATTGCTCGGCCAAGCGCAGCAAACGTTTCTTGTTTTTATCGCTCATCGCAGAACCGAGCGGATTTTGAAAGGCCGGCATGACCACCATGGCACGCACGCCCTCATGATGCTCGAGCGCATATTCGAGTGCTTCCAAGCTCAGCCCGCCGGCGACGGTGCACGGTATTTCCAGCGCACGCAAGCCGAGGTTTTCCAACATCTGCAACAAGCCGAAATACACCGGCGACTCGACGATAACGGTCTCACCAGCTTGTGCCACGGCGCGCAATGCCACACTCAAGGCTTCCGTGCTGCCGTTGGTGATCAACAGCTCGGCCGGCTGCAAATCGACCCCGCAGTCGCCCAAGTGCTTGAGCAAAACCTGCTTCAAAGCGGGCCAGCCGGTGCCGGTCGGGTATTGCCCCAAGCGCGTAGGATGACGTTGCAACTGACGACGCGCGATCTCGGCCAAGGCGGCACAGGGGTACCAGTCCGGTGCCGCGCTGGCCAGATGCAAAGCCAGTGGCAAATCCTGTTCGGTCAGCGAGTAAAGTTCGGTCAGGCGATGTTGCAGCGATACCAGCTTGTCATACGCCACCGGTGCGCGTGCGACCACCGCCGTCACTGGCAGGCGCAGGTCGACACGCCCACGATCAGCCACATACATGCCCGATTTGGCGCGCGCCTCGACCACCCCGCGGGTCTCCAGATAACGATAACAGCGCAAGGCAGTAGAAATACTGACCGAGTGCTGCTCTGATACGCTGCGCAACGACGGCAGACGCGCGCCGGGGCGATAGTGGCCACGCTCAATTTCAGCGCTGATCCGCTCGGCTAATTGTCGATAACTGTACTGCATCACAGATCCTTTTTTTTACATCTGTATAGCATAAGCGAGTCTTTCACTGTGCGCAAACGCTGCCTGCATGCACTTTATACTTTGGGCATGAAAACACTTGCCCCTTTGCGCACTTCGAGCGCCCCCAGCCGTCGCCTGCAAAGCAGCGACTTATTCGCCCCCTTACTGGCCGGCTTCATCGCCGTCTTGGTGTCGTATGCCGGTCCCATGTTATTGATGTTACAGGCCGGTGCCGCCGCCCAACTCTCGGCCACAGCCATCAATTCCTGGATTTGGGCCGTCTCCATCGGTTCCGGCATCGGCTGCATCTGGCTCAGTTGGCGTTACCGCTGCCCCGTGATTTGCGCCTGGAATACACCTGGTGCCGCCTTGCTGGTCACTGCGCTGGCCAGCGTTTCGTATGGCGAAGCGATCGGCGCTTACATGCTGGCAGCGGCCGGCATGATGTTCATAGGCATGAGCGGTTTGTTTGAAAAAATCATGCTGTTGCTGCCCAAGAGCCTATGTGCCGCCATGCTGGCTGGCATCTTATTCCGCTTCGGTACCGATATTTTCGGCAATCTGCACGGCCAAGGCGAGCCTGCCGCCTGGCTGACGGCGGCGATGTTCGTGGCCTACCTGCTGGCCAAACGCTACTCGGCGCGCTACGCGATTCTCATCACCTTGGTAGTTGGCGTGGCCTTGTATTGGCTGAGTGAGAATGGCGACAGCAGCACCAGCTTGGCCCATGTGCAAGGTGGGCTGAGCATGCCGCTTTGGACCACCCCGGTTTTTTCCCTCAAAGCCATGCTTAGCCTCGGTCTGCCACTGCTGCTACTGGGCCTTTCCGGCCAGCAAATGCCCGGCATCGCCGTCTTGCGTGCCGCTGGCTACGAACAAGTTCCACTAAGCCCTCTGGTCAGCAGCACCGGCTTGCTAAGTCTCTTGTTGGCACCCTTCGGTAGCCATGGCATCAATCTGGCCGCGATTACCGCCGCCATCTGTACCGGCCCCGAAGCCCATGCGCAAGTGGAAAAACGCTGGCTGGCCGGCATCGCTTGCGGTCTGCTGTACTTGTTAATAGGCAGTTTTTCCGGCAGTCTGACCGCCCTATTCTGGCGTTTGCCACATGCCTTGGTGAGCACGGTCGCCGGACTGGCCTTGCTCGGTGCGATACAGAGCGGTTTGGTCAATGCCTTGGCCAACGTGGAAGAACGGGAAGCAGCGCTGATCACATTTATCGTCACAGCCTCAAATTTGACCCTGTTCGGACTCGGTTCCGCCTGTTGGGGCATCGCCATCGGTTGCTTGAGTCACTACCTGCTGCGCAGAATTAGTAAATAAACCTCAACTCTGGCCGTATGCTGCCGATAACAGAACATCCTCACCCTCCAAGCGCAGCTATCATGGCTATCAATTTGCCTTTGCCGCTCACCCCTGTTGTCGCCGTCAATGCCAGCGCGCAGACTACGGCTGAACTGAGTGTGGCGGCCGTAGCGCTGGCAGCGGAACCGATCAAGGCTGCGACGCCCACGCCAACAGCGATGCTTAGCAGCACCAGCAGCACCAACAGCGTCAGCAGCAACGCTGCCGCCAGCGTGGTGGTCCTGTCGAGCCAAGCGGCGCAACTGGCCGCCACCACAGCGCCGGCGAGTACAACAGTAGCGCTGTCAAATAGTGCTGCGATGCAAATCATCAGCACTCTGGAACAAGCCGCCACTGAGGCAACGCAACATACCGTTTTGCCGATTGCAATCATGGCATTAGATCAACAACCACCGGTACACGCCGCCGATCCCGCCGTCGCGGCGGCCATTGCGGCGTACCAACTTGGTGAGGGATTGATCGCGACCCCAGCGACCAAGCAAGCACCCGGCCTGAAGAGCAAGCGCATCAAAGAAGTGGATGCGAGCAGCGCGGAAGAAGCGATACACGAAGATGATATCGAGCAACAGACTGAGCACAGCTTGGCCTCGTTCTGGCATCGCTTGCATCGATAAGCTTCCCTGTAAGCTATTTTGCAAAAAGAATACAAGTCCTGTCACATCACAGCGTGCTCATTACCTTATTCTTAATATTCCGCTATCATCTGAGGCAGCGGAGAAAATATGCCGCGTTGCAAACAGCGAAAGGGTTTTCATGCCACAGCAAAGTACCGTCTTTATTCTGCAAGGCGGGGGTGCCTTAGGCGCTTACCAAGCCGGCGTTTATCAGCGCTTGCACGAAGCCAAAATGCCTTTGGACTGGGTGATCGGCACCTCGATCGGTGCCATCAACGGCGCATTAATTGCAGGTAATCCACCCGAACAACGCGTGAGCCGCTTGCGTGATTTTTGGGATAGTCTGGCACCCGACGCCACCCACCGCGCCAGTTTCTGGCCGACGATGGCACCTTGGATCAATATCAACAATACCGTCAACACCATCGGGACCTTGGTCAATGGCGTCGACGGTTTTTTCAAGCCACGTCCTGGTGCGGCCTGGGACATCCACGCCAAAGTTGCGCTGAACCAAACAGCGTTCTACGATACCTCGCCATTGAAAACGACCTTGGAAAAATACGTCGACTTCGATTACCTCAACAGTGGAGCGATACGCTTATCCGTGTGCGCAGTCGATCTCGATAATGGCCAAAGTGCCATTTTCGACAATACCAAGCAAGTACTCTTGCCAGAACACATCATGGCCAGCGGTGCCTTGCCACCCGGCTTTCCGGCAGTGGAAATCGATGGACGCGCTTACTGGGACGGGGGTGTTTACTCCAATTCCCCACTGGAAGTGTTCTTGGCCGAACACAGCCGCAAAGATGCGCTATGCTTCATGGTCGACTTATGGGACCCGACCGAAACCCGGCCGGAATCGATCGCCGAAGCGATGGCACGGTATAAAAACATACAATATGCAAGCCGCTCGAAAGAACAATTATTGGCACAGCAAAGAATTCAAGATTTGCAACGTGCCATTCGTGCCTTGGCCGAGCAATTGCCCGCCAACGTGAAACAACAAAAACACTTGCAAGCGCTCATAGCCATGGGCTGTGAGCACACGATCAATGTCGTCAACCTGATCATGAAAGCCCTGCCCGATGACCATTATTTCAAAGATGTCGATTTCAGCAGCAATACCGTGCAAGCGCGTTGGGCTGCCGGCGAACACGATTGTCAACGGGCGCTCGCACATCAGGCCTGGCTGCAACCACTGCCGCCACATGCCGGACTGATCATTCACGAATTGCCGCAGGAATAAAACAGCCCGTTATAATGAACTGATCGCTGTTGCGAGTACACCAACACAGACATGTTTTCAATTGAACCATCAATAAGGAATCCCATGCTACTCAAAGATAAAGTTGCACTGATCACTGGCGCCGCCAGTGGTATCGGCAAAGAAATCGCCTTGGAATATGCGCGCAATGGTGCCAAAATTGTCATCGCCGACATGGCACTCGAAGCCGCCCGCGCCACCGCCACCGAAATCGAACAAGCCGGTGGCACCGCCATGGCCGTGGCCATGAATGTAACCGATGAAAACCAAGTCGACCAAGGCGTCACGGCCGCCGTCGCCGCCTATGGTGGCATCGATATTTTGATCAGCAATGCAGGCATACAAATCATCAGCCCTATCGTTGATCTGAGCTTGGAAAACTGGAAAAAAATGCAGGCCATCCATCTTGATGGCGCCTTCCTCACCACCCGCGCGTGTATGCGCGCCATGATCGCTGCCGGCAAAGGTGGCAGCATCATTTATATGGGTTCGGTACACTCACATGAGGCTTCGCCATTCAAGGCACCGTATGTTGCCGCCAAACATGGTTTGCTAGGCTTGGCCAAAGTAGTCGCCAAAGAAGGTGCCAAAGATGGCATTCGTTCCAACGTGATTTGCCCAGGCTTCGTGCGTACGCCCTTGGTGGATAAACAAATTCCGGAACAAGCCAAAGAATTCGGTATCAGCGAAGCCGAAGTGATTAAAAACATCATGCTCAAAGACACCGTCGACGGCGAATTCACCACCGTCCAAGACGTCGCCCAGACCGCCGTGTTCCTGGCGGCCTTCGGCAGCACGGCGCTGACTGGTCAATCGATCACGGTCAGTCATGGTTGGCACATGCAGTGATATCTTCCCCATCCTAAAGATGGCTGTCGCAAAAGGGGTTTTCAGTCGGCATCCTTACCCCAAGCGGTCTTAACGTCGTTCCCGCAAGCTTTTGGCGGGAACCCAGTGTCACTTTCCGCACTGAAAACACCAAAATTTCTAGCATTTTCAGTTAACCACGGACGCCGCCAGGTTCCCGCCAAAAGCGCGCGGGAATGATGAGTCTGCCAGTTGGGGTAATGATACCGACTGAAAACCCTTTTTGCGATAGCCTCTGAACGCAGAGGTTTGACCCGCACATCTGATAAATTCCAACGTCAGAAAATGAACCCTCCCACAGCTAAACCCCTTGCGTCGTTATAGCAGGGGTTTCACGGGTCACAGACTTTGACTTGGCACCTGCCGCGCCAGCAGTTTTTGTCTCGCCGCTACGCCCGCCCCAGACATGTGCACATCGATGCGTACCACCAACGCACTGTTCTGATCGCGCCCCCCCTCTCCAGACAGCTAGCGACTCTATATTGCTTAGGGAAGCGCAGATTTAATCGCTGTGGAATTGTCCGTTGCCAATGAGGATGCAATGCAAGGCGCCTTTTGCTGTCAATAGCGAGCTATTGACAGTGAAAGGCAACGCAGCAGTGCGCCTCAGTGGCGACGGACAAACCGCTTGGATTAAATCTGCGCTTCCTTAGCAACAATGCCGGGCTAAGAAGGGAAATACGAGGACAAGTGTTCAACGCCTGTGCCGGTGCGATAAAGCATCCGAGGTTTGAGTTGAGCATCCATCAGGTCAAGTAAGTGTAGGTAGTAAGTATATGTAATTTAATAATTGCATTATTAAATTTCTTCCATTAGACTGGAATCGAGCAAATTGATTGCTCACAGTAATTTTTAACCCCTTTATTTTGATTGGAGAAAAATCATGCAAGAAAATCAAACTACCATGGTCGATACCGAAATCATCGCCCAACAAGCCGCTTCGGTCGAAGACTTGGGTCTAGAGGTAGTGCAAGACACACCGCAGATCGCGTTGGCGCGCCCAGTCCGGCATATCCGCGCTTAGTAATGCGGTGGGGGATGCAGATAACATCCCATAGGCGTTATGTCGCTATTGTTGAGAAAGATACATTGCATCATTATTGACAACGGCTAATTCCACGACGATTTAATTTGCACTAAGGCAAAATAAGGAAAGGGATGCTTCTTTTCCCTTTCTTTCTCCCGTTAATTTCTCGATCAGCCGTCACCTAGGAGTGCTCTGGCATGCCAAAAATTGCTGTTGAACGCGAATTATTATCTCTTGATTCTATCAAAAACTTAGCCTGTTTATATGAGCACATAGGCGCGCATGAACAAACCGTGGCCGAGCTCGAATATGACCCGATTAAGTCACCACGACGGATGGAGCCGTTGCTCCTCAAGCAGTGCTTCGACCCCACGTTGCTTGAGGAACATGTGTTTTTCGACTTGTTTGAAGGTATTTCGGCCGATGCTGAGCGAGCAATCAGCGGGCTTTTTCGCGTGTATATCGATGGTATGTTGAGCCCCCAGTACGAGAATGAGGTCTTGTATGCGCAGCCATTGCTTGGCGAAAGCTTTGAGGCTTTTGTTAGCCGCGCGACAAACGGGCGTAAGTTCGGCATTGTAGTAAATGGAGCAGAGCAATGGTCCGACACACTTGCGCGCTTGGCGGCACGCGTTTTCGCGCCTGTTGTAGAAATGCAAGGTGTGGCGCGCAGCACGATTGAGGTCACCCTATTCATCGGCAATTATGGCTATACCCCGTTCGGCATCCACATTGATGACCCTTATACTTCGGTAGTGCATTTTCATGCCGGGCCAACGACCAAGGAGATGACGCTGTTCGGCATCGAAGAATTCCACCGTCTTAACGGCATCAGGAAGAACTGTTTTGAGCCACAGAAGCTCATTCCGCACGGACGTACCTTCACGATTGAACCGGGCGACGTCTTCCTGCTGCCGCCGCACTATTACCATATCGGCCGCACCGAAGGGTTCTCTATCGGCGTGGCATGTGCGATTTCGAAGTACCCAGACGCATCAATAGCCAAGCAAGTCATGCAACGCGCAATCGACGAAGAACGCATGAGGGGGCCGTTGGATCAGGTGATTGTGCGTACTCAAACTGATGGTGAGTCCTTGGCCGCATGGTTGCGACGTGCCAGCAACGAATATACTGCTCAGACCAGCAGTCGTCGGCATTTACGCTATTCCTTCCTGCGCTGCACTGAGCCCTGTATGTCACCGCAGCACTTGTGGGAACGCGACCCTGATTTCCCTTTGAGTCAACTGGAAGAGGATGACGATCTGCTGCTGTTCGTCCGCGGTCACCGCGTGCGCTTGGCACGTAATGAAATGACGCGGCGCTTGGTAGCGGCGTTGCCCTACACGGCGTTTTCCATCGTACAACTGCACCGCGAGCTCGACGGCGTTGTATCTGTTGACGCGCTCTCTGCGGTGGTACGCCAACTGGCTCGCTTAGGCGGGCTTCGTTTGGCAGCGGAAGTAAAGGAGTGCAGTCGGCTGCCTGACACGTCTGCTTCCCATTCACTCGAAACGGACAGCATGAACATCGACGCAACTTGGGCGCGTCGACTCGTTTCCACGTCTCAGCACTTAAGTTTACCAACCCACCTGCCCTCAGTGATGCCAGGGTACGACCAGGTGCGCGAGACTATTGGCGCCATGTTTACCCGCTTCACCCCGGAGAAACTGCCGCGCACACGCGCTTGGGTCGATGGTGGTCAGCGTTACACCATTACTGATGTTTTGGTCGACTTGGCTAACAATCCGGACCTTGCATTGCAGCAGCGACTCGCCATGGCGAGTGGATCGCCGCACTACTGCGTGACGTTCAATGGCTTGTCGGCGTGGTGTGAGTCCTTCGCGCAGCACATGCAGGTGCAAATGCTGGATCCCTTGTTCGCTGCGCTGGACGTTGCCCCGGTCTGCGGCACAGATTTTTACATGTTCGTTGGCAACTATGGCTTCACACCTTTCGGCGTACACGATGATACCGACCAGTCGCTGTTGTGGCATCTGGGGCCGGCACCGAAGGTCGCTTACGTTTGGCCACGCGCGCGTTACATTGAATTGACCGGCGGCACATTGGCAACAACGGACTATGAAGCCTTACTTCCCTACGCGCAGCGCTATGAGTTACAGCCCGGCGATCTGCTGTTCATTCCCATGGGTGATTTTCACATTCTCGAAACGCGCGAATTTTCGTGCACGATGGGTTTGACGATATTTCCGGATGACATGCGTCTCGAGTGTTCCGAGGCATTACGTTTACTGGTACCCGACGAGCGCACATTGAGGGCCATAGCACAAGCGCCGATTACGCTTGAACAATGGGCCCGCTTGCGTCGTCTGGCCGTCCAGAGCAACGGCTACGTCATCACTCCGCCACAATTGGGCGCTATGCCGAAGGCCGCATCGGACTTGGTATCACTGCGGCGTTGTGTGCTGCGCATACACGCATCGTGCCCATTGCTTACAGCTGAGGTCGCCAGTCGCCAAGCATTGTTCGTACGAGGTCGTGTGATTTGGGGGCGGCCGAATAGCGTCTTCTCTCATCTCTGCGCTGCGTTGGCCAGCGGTGAACTGGTACCATTCGAAACATTGGAGCAGCAACTATCGGATAAGGTGCAAGCAGAAGCGCTAGTCGAGCTGGTATGCCAAATTGCTGCATTGGGTGGGGTGCAGATTGCGCCGCGCTGAACCGCGCCTGCGCGCGGCAGTACAATGGGTGTGGCAGCACAGTGTGGCGCGCCTTGCCAAATTGGACATCGCAGTGCCAAAGACGATCGCGTTGGCCGAGCGTGGCGAGCACGTCGGTCACTATCTGTGGGCCGCCATTCGTGCTGGCGCACCTTGCAGCACAGCAGCGATGGTGGTCGCGACGCTCGTGGCAACAGCTTGCCATGTCGGCCAATCATTCCTACTCGGGCAACTTACCGAACAGGCACTGATCGGTCGACGTGAACAAGTCACGTTCTTGCTACTGACCTTAATGTCACTTTGGCTTGCCGGACCATTACTACAAGCGCTGCACAGCTTGGCGCGCCTCTATGCGAGCCAGAATCTGCGGATTGTCGTAACCGACCACCTGAGTGCTCGTCTGATGCATGCACACCCACGGCAAGTGGCTGATAATTCCGTAGGTAATCTTGTCGAGCGCATTGAGCTTACTTCGAGCAATTTGCCAAGCGTGGTTTGTACGGCCACAGATACGCTGGTCAAACTTTTCTCCGTAGCTGTCTTAGCCAGTCTGGTTATGGCAGGTGTATCGACACCGATGGCGTTGCTAGCCGGAACATGGATGCTGATGGCCTTACTGCTGTCGAGCTATTTGGCCTATACCGGGATGAATATTGTCGAAGATGCCAGTGATGCACACGCGCAAGTTATCGCTGAGCTCGCCGAGCTTGTTACCAACATTCCGCTGATTCGCAGCTTTACCGCGCAGGCGATGGAGCGCCGCCGTTTCGGCACGACCTTACAGGCTGACCTGTACGCCTGTCGACGCGTACGCAGCTACTGGGTGTTCGTTCTGCTGATCGAAGCAGCGTTCAAGTGGCTGTTCGGTTTGGCTGTTACGCTCTATGCCGTACAACAGTACGGCACCGGTCACCTCCTCCTGCCACAGTTGATTACGATCTGCTCACTGATCATTGCGCTAAGCTGGCATTTCGAATCCGTCGCGTTCCATTTTGTAGACCTTTTTGATGCCTTGGGTGTGCTGCGTTCGGGATTGCGTGAGCTGGCGGCAATCGACATTGATTTAGGCCAAGACAGCCAGCCGCTGCCCAAGCCTGGCGGGGTGTTACTGGAGAACGTGACAGTTTCCTACAACAAGCTTGCGGCATTACGCAACGTGAGCTTACAGATTGAACCAGGCAGCAAGGTTGGCATTGTCGGGCCGTCCGGATCAGGCAAGTCAAGCCTGCTGGCAGTCCTGCGCGGTGATCTGCTACCGGATTCTGGTCGCGTTGAATTACATGGTGCACCACTGGCAAACTGTTCGGCAGAGCAGTTGGCCAGAGCCTCCAGCGAGGCGCTGCAGAATGCACTGATGTTTAATCGCAGCGTGCGCGAAAATGTTGCCTACAGCGCAGCAGAACAAGTGCCTGGGGCAATTGAGCATGCGCTGTCGGCGGCACAGGCACGGCAACTGGTACTAGGATTGCCGCAGGGCCTAGATACCGAGGTAGGCGAACGCGGCGCCTCATTATCGACCGGCGAGCGACAACGCCTGAGCATTGCGCGTGCATTACTCAAACATGCACCGTTGGTGGTGTTCGACGAGGCGACGTCATCTGTGGATACGATCGCCGAAGCATGTATCTTAGACCACTTGGTCGACGAGATGTCTGGTAACACTGTTATTGTCGTTACGCACCGCGTGGCCACGCTCAAACGCTTCGACTTGATCGTGGTGATGGATCAAGGTCGTATCGTTGAGACCGGTACGCCTCAGGAGTTGCTTGCCACGAGTAGCTTGTTCCAGCGACTACAGCATCACGAGGACGATTCGGATGATCGTCATCAATCGAGCAGCTTGTTTCAAAGTTAATTTATGCCTGAAACCTTGTTTCCATCTGAACCCGTGTTGCATACGTCTGCGACAAACCACTGGCGAGCGCATCGCCATTGGACTTGGGAATTCATCGCCAACTTAGCTGATGAAGTGCTGGAGTTGAGCAACGCACAGGGCGAGCCGGCAGGTAAAACCAAGGTATCCGATTATCTGCGGGCCTTGCATGACAATGAGAAACCTTTGGCATCGCTCTATGCGCCCGGTTGGCGTTTCTTCGAGCGCCATCCGGAAATGCTGTCAGACTTCAGCGAGCCATCCGAAGCGCAGCCCGATGTACTGCAACGTGTGCCACAACGCCTGTTCAAGCCACTATTGTGGATTTTCATCGGACCGGATGGGTCGGGCACCAGCTTGCACTACGATGTGCTCGATACCCATGCTTGGTTGGCAGTGATTCATGGTCGCAAACGTATCGCGCTGCATCCTCCGGGGCTGCTCCTGGCCGACTACGACAGACATCGCGCCGCAGCGCTTGCTGTGTTGCGTGAGCGTTGCAGTAAAGGGCTATGGCGTTACGTAGAGTTAAATCCAGGTGGGCTACTTTTGATACCGGCCGGTTGGTGGCACGAAGTCAGCAATGAAGGCATAACGTTGGGTCTTACACGCAACTTCGCGACGCCCGACATACACCAACAGCTTGCACAGGCTGCGCATGCGCAAGGGCTAACGTCGTTACTGCCTTGGTTAGAAAAGGGGCGAACATGACGCTAGACAGTATCAACTACCGGGTTCACCCACGACTGCGCTGGGAATCGATTGGCAACGGGCGTATTGAGATCAGCCTTCCTTTTGGTGGTAAGCGTCTACGCGCGGCTGATCGTATTGCGACACTGTTGGATGGCATTGCCGCAGCACAACCTCAAACCAGTGACGTGCTGATTCACTGCTTGGGCCTCAGTGTTTTCGATATGCTGGTGAAGTACTTGTTTCTGCTGCCCGACAAACTAGTCGACCTGCTCGGTGGCGGCCTGTGTACGCCCGCCGCCCGCCCCGCCGGATGTGCACTGGCAGTGCACGACCTCGATACGCTCATCGACGACGATCTGGTCGTATTACACGTGCCAATTGCGACCACGACCGAAGGTAGTGTTTCGGTGGCCGGTGGCGGTCGCCGGGTACGCGCGCACTTGGCCCAGTCGATTGAGTCACCGCTCGGGACATCGGAACGGCGCGGGATACTGTTAGATCTCGACTTCGCTTGTCAGCTCGACACGGCTGCACTGCGCCTGTTTGATGTCGGTGACGTTATCCATCAGCCGCTTCAGGATCGCGGAAGTGAAATTGGTGAACGTGCCGCGCATATCTGTCGGATGATCGTTGACCGTGGAGCAAGGCCATTGATCTTGGGTGGCGATCATGCGCTGGCTTACTATAGCATCGGTGCACTTGCCCAGCGCTATCCACGCTTAGGCGTGCTGCAGTTCGACGCGCACCCGGATCTCTACGCAGTCGGTGCGCCCTGCGACGAACAACTCAATCACGCCAATGTGATGCACTGGGTACGTCAAATGCCACATGTGCAAGCACTGTGGCAGGTCGGTGTGCGAGATTTTTTCCATCAACCGATCGAACGAGTCGCTTGCTTGCGGGATCCGAAACTACAAGTGTTGTCGGCTTTTGAAGCCGAGACTAAGGGTTACCAACGGCTTCTCGACGGCATGGACCCATCTCTGCCTTGGTTCGTCACGTTTGACGTTGATGCACTCGCGCTCGCCGACTGTCCCGAGACCGCAACACCAGTGCTAGGCGGGCTAAGCTTTTACCCGCTGCTGGCGTGTTTTGAGCGATTGTTTCGTGAGTTTCGCATCATCGGCATGGAATTCGTTGAAATAGGTGATGCGACGCAAGGAGCACATGGCACTGCGGCGGTAGCCGCTCGCTTGGCTAGTCGCTACCTCTTCCATTTGCGCCATGCTCAATCGACCGAACACATGCTTTATTCGCCTATCGTTTGAACACTTGCCAGCCTATCAGCGATTGCGGCCAGCGCTTCCTTAAGCAAATTTACACTGTCGGCTTGGCGATTCATCAGCCACAACATCCCCAGAAAATCAATCATATCCATCCACCCGTTGTGAATCCGTAAGGTGTCGTTGAGCACGACTACCGAGTCGGCAAACACGCACGAAACGTCGGGGTTACGGGTGTCGCCATCGAGGAAGATGAGCGCACCGCCGATGGCGATGGGTTTGCTCGGGTCGTCAATTGGCTTTTCCATCGTATCTCCGGAAGTCTTTACAAGGAAGTCACGCGCATAGGCGACGGACCAGACCGCTGTTTTGACGGGATAAAAGAGTCAATGATATTTTCATCAAAAATCTAACCAGGGTTTGAAACCCCGGCCTTCAGAGGCTGTCGCAAAAGGGTAGTGAGTCGGTATCATTACCCTAACTGGTGGCCACGTCATTCCTGCGCGCTTTTGGCAGGAACCCAGCGGCGTTCGTGGTTAACTGAAAATGCCAGAAATTGTGGCATTGTCAGTGTAAAAAACGACGCTGGGTTCCCGCCAAAAGCATGCGGGAATGACGAGGTATGCGGTGTTTCCCGCATGCTTTTGGCGGGAACCTAGTCAGAAATGATCGAAGTTGCACGAAGGCATAACTTCATAATATGATTGCGGCACTTTCATAGAGTATTGACTCAAGGCTAAATATGACCGCAAACAAGCCTTCCTTACCAAAGGATAATTCGTGGGAATCGTCTCTTGTCAAGGATCAAGCATTGCTTACTTCTGAAACCAATGCGATAAGTATGTCACAAGAACTTGTCACGAAGTCGTTACATGGCCAACGTATTGGACGTCCTAAAACACGTTTAGAAGCATTAAAAGCAGTTCCTACCCGCTGCCCGACACAAATTTATACCTACTTAAAGGGGATTACCCCTTTTCTCTACCCTTCGTTGACCGTTATGTTTGAAAGCATGATGAGACGCTTTTTGGATGAACGTCCGTGGGAACACGGCTTACATTGGAGAAAGCCAAAAACATCGATGAGCTTCGCTGGCGGTGCTACTGGTAAAACCGGATGGGAGCAAGTGAACATCCAGTTGCCCCAAGAATTAGCGCTTGCACTGGCCCTCACTGCTGACTCTTGCAGTATATCGAATGCGGCTTTTTGTTATACCGCGATTTTTTGGTGGGTTCAGTATATTTACCCTCCGGCTAAAATGACCGCGCGCCAAACAAGCTGATCTGATATTTAAATGCTGTTCATACCGTGTTTAATAGTATTTTTAATATAACTAATACACTACGACGCTGCAGCGGATGATGGAACACAAAGTGTTTTCGTGAACTGGTATAAAAAATTCGGAGCGATAACTGTGCCGAACCTACTTAGAAGATAGTAGTTGCTTATGTGCTTCAAAAGCTATTTGCCAGTTTAATCATATTCGACAGGCAGAACACGGGAAACACAATGTTGAAATACCGCTTTATGTGTTCTGTCCATCATGAAATGGAGATTGATATATGAAACGTAGTGGACTATCAACTAAAAAAGCGCCTGCGACAAATACCTTGGATATGTTGAACAATATGGATACATCGATCGAATCAGGCATAGGTGCTCTACTTGACTTGGACGATATTGACCCTGATCCAAGGCAACCTCGTTCGTCTTTTCGTCCGGTTGACGGCCAAATTGACGGCGATGTTTTATTGGCATTGCAAGATTTGGCAGATGATATCGCCGTTAATTCGCTTATTCAGCCTATCGTGGTGCGGAAAGACACTGAGCGCTACACCATCATTGCTGGTGAACGACGCTGGCGTGCGTTTCGTTTGAATCGTGAACAGGGGGTTCTTAATTCTGAACAGATACCTGCCATTATTCGGCAAGATTTGACAGCTTCTAAATTGCGCTTGGCACAGTTGGCGGAAAATTTACAACGCAGTGATTTGAGTGATATTGAAACTGCTGTGTACATTCAGGAATTATTAGAAGATTACCCTGATCTGCGCAAAAAAGATATTGGACAATTGGTTCATAAAAAGAGTTCTGGAAGTGGCAGCCAGTACGTTTCTCGCATTTTGGCGATGCTCGATCCGAAATGGGCAGATGTGGTAAAAACCGGCATTATTCCTTTTGCATCGTTGTTAGAGCAATATCGGCCTCTGCCAGATGCGCAGCGTGAAGAATTAAAAAATCTCGCGCAGAGTGAGAACCGTGCTTTAACTTCAGGTGATATCCGTGCTGCGAAGTTAAGAGTTAATTCTTCTATGCCGATGGTCGATATAAGTAGTGAACATCCTTCGTCTCATGCAGCAATTGATCCCGAATTTGCCAGACAAATAAGTCAGTTCATAGAGGAGTCTAAGCCCCCTAGGGAAGATTACCGGCCAAAATTGAGTTCAAGCGATTCTGTTTCAGGTGTAAAACCATCACAAATTAAAGATTTTGGTGGTGATGCGCTGATTCCTGCTGGAATTGCAGCGTTGAATTCTTCCATGTACGAGCGCCGTGAAGCACGATTTACATTACAACAACTTGAAAAACTGCTATTGCGCGGAGGATTGACGAATAAGGTTCATCAAGTATCGGTCATGTTGCCTGTAGAAGAACTGAAAACAGCACTTACAAGTATTGGTGGTGTTGTTCCAGAGGATGATAGCCATTTGGTGATGAAATTACTTGAGCGTATTAATCAACTGCCACATTGTTGAGAAATGAGCAAACCATGCTCTTGCGTTATTTCCGATTAAGATTGAAATTAAACGAAAATACGTGAAAAATTTTCATGGTGATCATAGGACACTATCTTAAACTCTTTGAATAATTGTCTGGACTTAGGGGGCCACTTTACAATTCGCCACCGCGTGGGACATCACTATCCCAGCGCGGTGAGCAGCAGGCAAGCCGAGCGCATGCCACTGTGTTGAACTACGCTTTACAAACCACCCAGACAAATGTATTTGATGACCAAGTAATCATCCATACCGTAGTGCGAGCCTTCGCGTCCCAAGCCCGATTGCTTGACGCCGCCGAACGGTGCCACTTCATTCGAAATGATGCCGGTATTGACGCCAACCATGCCGCTTTCCAGCGCCTCGGCGACGCGCCAGATACGGCCGATATCGCGCGCATAAAAGTAGCTGGCTAAACCGAATTCGCTGTCATTGGCCAAGGCCACCACTTCCTCATCACTGCTGAAGCGGAACAACACCGCCAGTGGCCCGAAACTCTCTTCACGCGCCACGCGGCAACTGGCACTGGCATCGACGATCACGGTAGGTTCGAAGAAGCTCAAGCCCAAGGCATGGCGCGCGCCGCCAGTGAGCACGCGTCCGCCGTGGGCAATAGCGTCAGCAATATGGGCTTCGATCTTGGCGACCGCTTTTTGGTCGATCAGCGGGCCCTGATTGACACCGGCCTGCATGCCATCACCTGGCACCAACTGCGCCACCGCTGCCGCCAGTTTTTCGGCAAAAGCCTCGTACACGGTGCTATGCACATAGAAGCGATTCGCACACACACAAGTTTGCCCGGCATTGCGATACTTCGAGGCCAGCGCCCCCTCAACCGCGGCATCGAGATCAGCATCCTCGAAGACGATGAACGGGGCATTACCACCGAGTTCGAGCGAGAGTTTCTTGATGGTCGGCGCGCATTGCTGCATCAACAATTGCCCGACCGCGGTGGAACCGGTAAAGCTAAGCTTGCGCACCACCGGATTGCGGCACATTTCGGCACCGATTTCGGCCGCGGCACCGGTAATCACACTCAAGACCCCAGCCGGCAAACCGGCACGCTGGCCGAGCTCGGCCAAGGCCAAGGCCGAGAACGGCGTTGCTTCGGCCGGTTTGACTACAATCGGACAGCCGGCCGCCAGCGCCGGGCCCACTTTGCGAGTGATCATCGCTGCCGGAAAATTCCACGGCGTGATCGCCGCGCAGACGCCGATCGGTTCTTTCTGCACGATCAAGCGGCGATCGCTCCACGGCGAAGCCAAGGTGTCGCCACAGACGCGCTTGGCTTCTTCGGCAAACCATTCTATGAAACTGGCGGCATACGTGATTTCGCCACGCGATTCGGCCAGCGGCTTGCCCTGCTCGGCCGTCATGATCAGCGCCAGATCCTCGCTGTTAGCCAGCATCAGATCGTTCCAACGGCGCAGAATCGCGCTGCGTTCTTTGGCGGTTTTTTCCCGCCACGCGCGCCAGGCACGGGCGGCGGCAGCGATGGCGCGTGCCGTTTCGGCCGTTCCCATGTGTGGCACGTGGCCGAGCAAGGCACCGGTGGCCGGATTGGTGACGGCGATGGTGCTGCCATCGTCGGCATCGCACCAGACGCCATCGAGATAGGCTTGTTGGCGGAATAAGCTAGGATCGTTCAAAGGTAACATGGTCAACTCCAATTTAAAATTTGGCAGCGGCTTTGCTGCGTCCGCGCAGCCATTCAAGCGCCAACAGTAAAGCAGTGGAAAACAGGATCAGTATGGTGGCCAAGGCGGCGATGGTCGGGCTGATATTTTCGCGAATACCGGTAAACATTTGCCGCGGTAAAGTGGTTTGCGCAGGACCGGCGATGAATAAGGTGATCACCACTTCATCGAAAGAAGTGGCGAAGGCGAACAAGGCACCGGCGATCAAGCCTGGCGCGATCACCGGTAAGGTGATGCGGAAAAACGTCTGCAACGGTCCGGCACCGAGACTCAGACTGGCCCGTACCAGATTCTGGTTGAAGCCCTGCAGCGTGGCCGACACCGTGGTCACCACGAATGGTGCACCGAGCGCGGCATGGGCCAATATCAAGCCAATGTAGCTATCGGCTAAACCAATCTTGGCAAAGAACAGGTACATCCCGACCCCGACCACCACCACCGGCACCACCATCGGCGAAATCAGCACGGCCATCAACAGTGCCTTGCCGCCGAAATCGGCCTTGTTCAAACCGACTGCAGCGAGAGTACCGAGCACGGTAGCAATCACGGTGGCGGCCGGCGCGACGATGAAACTGTTTTTCAAAGCCCGCATCCATTCTTCTGAGGCAAACAGATTCTGATACCAGCGCAACGAATAACCGGGTATCGGATATGACAGAAAACTGCTATCGGAAAACGACAGCGGAATGATGACTAAGATGGGCAATACCAAAAACAGTAAGGTCAGAGCATTGGTAGAGCGTAACATAAAAAACCACACGCGTTCGAGCACCGACACATACGGGGGAAATAAGGGAAGAGTCAATTTCATCGCAATACCTTTTGATTACTGGCTGGCTGCCGTTTGAGTGAAGCGCTGATACACCGCATATAACACCAGCGTTGCCGCCAGCAATAAACTGCCGAGCGCGCACGCCATGCCCCAATTAATTGTCACATTCGTAAAATACGCGACGTAGTAACTGACCATTTGCTCGTTCGGGCCACCCAGTAAAGCCGGGGTGATGTAGTAGCCGAGCGCGAGTATGAATACCAACAGGCTGCCGGCCGCCACACCCGGTATAGTCTGCGGCACATACACGCGCCAGAAGGCGGCGAACGGATGACTGCCGAGCGAAATAGCGGCACGCATATAGGTGACCGGAATCGCTTTCATCACGCTGTAGAGTGGCAGTATCATGAACGGCAGCAGAATATGCGTCATCGATACAATCACACCGAAGCGGTTGAACAGTAATTCAAACGGCGACTGTATCAAGCCGGCGGCCATTAAGGTCTTGTTGACCAAGCCCTCAGACTGCAGCAACACGATCCAGGCCGCGACCCGTACCAAGATTGAAGTCCAGAATGGAATGAGCACCAAGATCATCAACAGATTGGCACGCCGTTCGTTCATCAAAGACAAGCAATAGGCCAGCGGAAAAGCCAGCGCCAGACAACACAAACTGACCACCAGACTGATGAAAAAGGTACGTGAAAAAATCTTCAGATATACGGCTTGTTCCTGCTCGACCGGCACGATATGGCCTTGGCCATCCTGCTTCATATCCAAGGAGGCCAGCACGTAATACGGTGAATAAAAATGACTGTTCTTGGCGATCACTTGCCAATAGTCGAGTTGCCCCCATTCTTCATGCAAGGCAATCAGGGCCGGTTTGATTTGCTCGCCCGCCAGTGGCGCGCCCTGCTCATCATGCAAGGGTAAGGCGCGCAGCGTACTCATGACTATCGAACGGGCGCCGGGAATTTCTGAATTGATACGACGCGCCAGTGTGCCGCCGTTACCGCTCGCTTTGACCACGCTCAGATCAGCCACCAGCGCGGCAAAACTCGGTGCTGTCGGCAGCGACTGTCTATCCCAGTCGGCCAGGGTTTGCAAGGTAGTCGGCAAGCTGCCGGCGACCTCAGGATTTTCCACTCCGCGCACCAACAAAACTGCGATCGGTACGATAAAAATAATCAATAAAAATACTGCCAGCGGCGCTATCAGCGTCAGCGCCATCAGTTTCTTTTTCAGTTGCGCAGCGCGTAATTCACGCTTGAGCTTGGCCCGCTCGGATGGCAGCGGCAACGGCGGCGCGGAGATCTGCTTGACAGACAATGCGATGGTCATTTCAATTTGCCTAAAAAAATCAAAAGATGCCGCTCACAACAAGCGGCATCCGTAGTTACCAAATGCGCAAAGACACTCAGCGCGCAGCCCAAGCGGCAAAGCGTTGTTCCAAATCTTCACCGTGATCGGTCCAGAATTTCAGATTTTGCTGAATTGAATCCTTGGAATTGGCCGGCGAAGTCGGCAGATCGGCCAAAGTTTTCGCGTCGAGCATTTTGGTCGCTTGCAGATTTACCGGACCATAGGCAATTTTTTGCGCATAGTTTTTCTGTGCATCGGCCGACAAGGCAAAGGCGATGAATTTTTCCGCGGTTTCTTTATTGGCTGAACCTTTAGGGATGGTCCAATAATCCAGATCAAAAATACTGCCGGACCAAGTGATCTTGAGATTTTTTCCTTCCCGCTGTGCCGAATCGATGCGACCATTGAAGGCCGTACTCATCACCACATCGCCGGCGACTAAAAATTGCGGCGGCTGGGCGCCGGCTTCCCACCATTGAATGTTGGCTTTAAGTGCGTCGAGCTTTTTGAAAGCGCGATCAACCCCAGCCTTGGTCGCCAAGACCTTATATACATCCTTGGTCGGCACGCCATCGGCCATCAAAGCGAATTCGAGATTGTAGCGAGCGCCCTTGCGCATGCCGCGCTTGCCGGGAAATTTTTTGGTATCCCAAAAATCGGCCCAACCCTGCGGTGCGGTTTTGAATTTATCGGCGTTATACGCCAAGACGGTCGACCAGACGAAGGCGCCGATACCACACTCATGCAAGGCTTCCGGTAAAAAATCGCTGGCTTTGCCGAAGCGGGCGATATCGATTTTTTCCAACAAACCTTCTTCGCAGGCGCGGCCGATGTCACCGGACTCCACTTCAACCACATCCCAATTTACCTTACGCGCTTCCACCATGGCTTTGATTTTTGCCATCTCACCGTTGTATTCAACAGTGACGATTTTATTTCCGCTGGCTTTTTGAAACGGTTCGACATACGCCGCTTTTTGGGCATTGCCATTCGCGCCGCCGAAATTGACGACGGTGATCTCAGCCGCGTGCGCAAAACAAGATGATAAGGCCAGCGACAGCAAGGCAGGTTTGATTACATGGTGCATGGTGACTCCTAAGGTAAGTAAACGACAGAGCGAAAAAAACAGCTGATTATTATTATGTTTGAGCGTGCACGTTTTATAAAAAAACGCGCAAACGTTCGGGGTCCAACTCCAACCATACCGGCCGACCTTCAGACAGACCCGACAAGGCCGGATCGCTGAGGGTCAGTTTGATGAAAAAGTCTTCTTGTTGAGAAATCGCGCAACGCACGCGTACATGGTCACCGAAGTAAATCAAATCTTTGACCGTAGCCTTGAGTACATTCGCAAAACTACCCAGTGTGCTGATCAAACGTATCCGTTCCGGACGGATGCAAGCCACCACGGCCTGTCCTGGCACCGCTGCGTTGGCATTACTGCCCCACAAAGTGGACCCATCGGGCAGCAGCAATTCAAGCAAGTCGCCTTGCACCGTGCGCACGCTGGCGCGCAGACGGTTGTTGTCACCGATAAAACCGGCGACAAACTGATTTTCCGGATATTCATACAAACGATCGACCACCGCCAATTGCTGCACGATGCCTTGGTCAAATACCGCCACGCGATCCGACATGGTCAGTGCCTCGCTTTGATCATGCGTGACATACACAAAGGTCAAACCCAAGCGTTGATGCAAGGCCTTCAATTCCAACTGCATATGCTCACGCAATTGCTTGTCGAGCGCACCGAGCGGTTCATCCATCAACACTAATTTCGGATCGAACACCAGCGCACGTGCGAGCGCGATGCGCTGCTGCTGGCCGCCGGACAATTGGGCCGGATAGCGATCGATGAATTTCCCCATCTGTACCATATCGAGCGCGGTTTTCACCTTGGCGCTGCGGGTGACACTGTCCATGCCGCGCACCTGCAAGGGATACGCCACGTTCTGCCCCACTGTCATATGCGGAAACAAGGCGTAATTCTGAAACACCATGCCGATATTGCGCTTATGCGGAGGGACTTTATTGAGTAACTGGCCATCGAGATAAATCTCGCCGGCGGTGGCGAACTCGAAACCGGCCAGCATCATCAAACAAGTGGTCTTGCCCGAACCCGAAGGCCCGAGCAAGGTCAAGAACTCACCCTGCTCGATATCGAGATCGAGCTGTTTGACGACCAGATTCTCGCCATCGTAAGTTTTTTGTATGCCACGAAATGAAACCAGCGCGTGTTTTGTCGTATTCATTATGATTCCTGTCTCAGTGATGCGCTCAAGCTGCCGTCAGGGTCGCGCTCAAGATGGCCAAGGCTTCCTCCATGAGTGCATCACTGATGGTCAATGGGAACAGGAAGCGAATCACATTGCCATAAGTGCCGCAGCTCAGCAACAGCAAACCGGCTTCGAGGGCACGCATCTGGAATTTTTTAGTGAACTCGGCATCAGGCTTCGCCGTTTTCGGGTCGTGAAATTCTACCGCTACCATACCACCAAGTCCGCGCACTTCGGCAATCTGCGGCACGGCCACACGCAAGGCTTGCAAATGCGCTTGCAAACGATCGCCAAGTACTTGCGCACGTTCGCATAAAGCTTCTTCGCGTATCACTTCCAACACCGCTAAAGCTGAAGCGATCGCCAAAGGATTACCGGCATAGGTACCACCGAGACCACCGGGTGCCGGCGCATCCATGAGTTCGCTACGACCGCAGACAGCCGCCAACGGCATACCACCGGCCAGGCTTTTGGCCATGGTCATCAAATCGGGCAGCACGTCGTAATGCTCCATGGCGAACATTTTGCCGGTACGAGCAAAACCAGTCTGTACTTCATCGGCAATAAGCAGCATGCCGTGTTCATCACATAAGGCTCGCAACGCACGCATGAGCTCCGGCGGCGCGGCATAGAAACCACCCTCACCCTGGACCGGCTCGATGAGGATTGCCGCTACCCGTTTCGGATCGACATCGACCTTGAACAAAGAGTGAATCGCCGCGATCGCCGCGTCACTGTCGACGCCGTGCAAGGCCACCGGAAATGGCACATGGAACACTTCTGCCGGTAACGGGCCGAAACCGAGTTTGTAGGGGGCCACTTTACCGGTCAGCGCCATGCCCATCATGGTGCGGCCGTGAAAGGCACCGGAAAAAGCGATCACCGCACTACGACCGGTCGCGGCACGGGCAATCTTGATGGCGTTTTCCACCGCTTCGGCACCAGTGGAAAAAAACGCCGTTTTCTTGGCATGCGTGCCCGGCGTGATCTGATTGATCTGTTCAGCCAGCGTGACATAGCTTTCGTAGGGCACGATCTGGTAACAGGTATGCGTGAATTTGCCGAGTTGTTCCTCCATGGCGGCGACCAGACGCGGGTGACGATGACCGGTATTCAAGACCGCAATGCCGGCAGCGAAATCGATATAGCGACGACCTTCAACATCCCAGATTTCAGCATTCTGCGCATGGGCGGCATAAAATTGACACATCACACCGACGCCTCGCGGCGTGGCGGCATCTTTTCTTTGTTGCAAATCACGATTGGTTTTGTTCGGGCTGGACATCAGTTTGATCCTCATCAATTGTTACAAATGGATGACTCATATTAAGGGCGCTTTGGTGCTATCTTATACATCCACTATTGATTATTTGATGGAGCCACTTTGCGTATCGCCTCTTTACCTGATTTTTTGCTGCAGCGCATAGACCGAGAAAACGGCGGCCCAGTCAACCGCCAGATATATCAAGTGATACGCAGCGCGATTTTGTCGGGCATGCTACCGGCAGGATTGCAATTACCGTCTTCGCGCGACCTCTCGCAAGAACTGCATATGTCGCGCAATACCGTCACCTATGCATACGAGCAATTGATCGCCGAAGGCTATCTGGAAACCCGTCATGGGGCCGGTAGTTTTGTTGCAGATACACAACCAAATAATCTCGGCGTCCATCACCAGCACGAACACAGTGCGGAAACCAAACAGCGTGGCAACCGGCCTGGCTTATCGGAACGTGGGCAATCCTTGCTCTCGCATGCCGGCGTCAGCGATTTACAATGGGGTGCTTTCATGCCCGGGGTGCCCGATGTGACGCGCTTTCCGAATAAAATCTGGAGTCGTTTGCAAAACAAGGTATGGCGTCGCTCACGGGCTCAATTGCTGACCTATGGTCAAGCCGGTGGTTATTTACCGCTGCGCGTGGCCATCGCCGATTATCTGCGCGTAGTCCGCTCGGTCAACTGCACGCCCGAACAGATACTGATCACCACCGGCATCCACCAATCGATCGACCTCATCACGCGCATGCTGGGCGAATACGGTGACCGTGCTTGGCTCGAAGATCCCTGTTACTGGGGCACACGCAGTGTCTTGCAATCACAAGGCATACAGCCGGTGGCCATTCCGGTCGATGCCGAAGGCCTGTGTCCGCGCCCGGAAGATTTATGGCAAGCACCACGCTTCATCGTCGTCACGCCTTCGCATCAATATCCGCTCGGCACCGTCATGAGCCTGTCGCGCCGCCGCCTGCTGCTCGAATATGCTGCCAGCGCCCAGAGTTGGATCATCGAAGATGATTACGACAGTGAATTTCGCTATGGCAGTCGGCCGCTGGCCAGCCTGCAAGGCATGGATAGCAATCAGCGCGTGCTCTATATGGGAACATTTACGAAAACCTTGTTTCCCGGCTTACGGGTCGGCTTTCTGGTGGCACCGACCCACATCGCCGCCGGCTTGGCGACGGCGCACTCGGAACTATATCGTGGCGGGCAAATGTTTACTCAGGCAATACTGGCCGAGTTCATGCAAGAAGGCTATTTCACCGCGCATATACGGCGCATGCGTGTGCTGTATGCCGAACGTTTGGATTTATTACAGCAAGCGATCGCCAGTCATTTCGGCGACCAATTACCTACTCTGGGCGGCGAAGCCGGCCTGCATCTGGCCGTACAATTACCAGCCCAGTGTGACGATATGGCCATCAGCCAAGCGGCGCGCGCCATCGGCCTCGTGGCACGGCCCCTGTCGCGCTATTACATGCATGCCGCCACCGCCAAGCCCGGGCTCTTGCTCGGCTATGCCTGTGTTCCCAGCGAAGAAATCATCCCGGCTTTTGATCGCTTGGCAGCGATTATCAAGCAGCATTGGCCCGGTCAAGCGGATTGAGCGCGCTCCAGCGCATAGACATCGTATGTTGGTGTGCCATCGACGTGATCGATGCTTGTTTCATATTGCAAACCGAGTTTTTTGAGTACTTGGGCCGAAGCCAGATTGTCCGGCTGTACCAAACCGATTACACGCGGCAATTGGTACAGCTCAAAAGCTTGCGCCAGCAAGGCAGCGGCGCTTTCGCTGGCATAGCCCTTTCCCCAGCAAGCGGGCAAAAAGCGATAGCCGATATCGACTTCCTGTATCTCATCGAGATATTTGAGTCCGCAAAATCCTATCAAGCGTCCCGAGGCCCGCTCGATGCAAGCCATGCGACCGAAGCCATGAACTTGATAATCACGCAAAGGGCGGGTCTGCAAAATTTCCCGCGCCGCATCGACCGACGTGAGCGCTGCTTCGCCCGTGTAGCGCAGGATGGCCGGATCCGCTACCAAGGGCAAATACGCGGCGGCATCATCGAGGGTGAAACGGCGTAGCAGCAAGCGTTCGGTATACATAAGAGCTCCATCAAAAATCTGACTAGGGTTTGAAACCCCGGCCTTCAGAGGCTGTCGCAAAAGGGTAGTGAGTCGGTATCATTACCCCAACTGGTGGCCACGTCATTCCTGCGCGCTTTTGGCAGGAACCCAGCGGCGTTCGTGCTTAACTGAAAATGCCAGAAATTGTGGCATTTTCAGTGTAAAAAACGACGCTGGGTTCCCGCCAAAAGCATGCGGGAATGACGAGGCTGTGGCATGCAGGAATGACGAGGTATGCGGTGTTTCAGGTGTAAAAAACGTCCATCAGGCTTTTGCGACAGCCTCTTTTGGCCGGTGCGCGACGAAGGAGCGACGCGACGGGAGAGGATGCCAACCCCTTCCAGAGTCTTTTCCATCGTCGCTTGCGACGATCCATTAAGTTGTTATTTTACTCCGCGCGCAGAGATGCGCGGACTACATCGCAGTGGAATTGGCTGTGATCAATGAGAAAACGATACAAGGATTATTTTGACAAGGCTGCACAATTGGTCGACTGCGGCTGCGGTGTGCGCTCGATGCTGATCCGTTGACCGGATATTTCCAAGTCGCTGAGCGCTGGCAGCAACATGGAAAACTCTCCTGCTTGCAATTTCTGATGCAACGCCGGACAAGCCATCCAAGTCGGCAGCAACTGACCGAGTTTTTGCCAATGTCCCTCTACCGTCTCTTGCAATAGCACGGAGGCATCGGCGCGCTCACGCGCGATCAGCAATACCTCGGGCTTGCCATCGCGATTGAAATCGATCAGATAGGCATCGCAGTGCGCGGTAAACAGCAAACACCGAGGTAAGCGCCAACTGCTCGGCATGGCAGTCCAGTCTTGCTGCAAAAATGAGGCCGGCAAGGCAACGCCTTGCGGCCAAACGTGCACATTTTCAGCCAGCTCGCTTGCTGGCATTTTTTGTATGGGCACGGCTTGACGAGGCTGTTTCTGCAAGGCTAAGGCGGCGCGTTGGCGCACCAAAACCGCATCCGGCCCGATCGACCAGCGCGTCAATTCTTCGAGTGCATCCCGGCCATAACGCGCACCTTCATCACGGAGATAATCGAAGTCAAACTGCTCTACCGACACCTCACCCTTGGCAAAGCGGCGCATTTGATCGTAGACCGCCAGTCTGGCCGGGTCAGCCAATGGCGAAAACAGTGCCAGCAGTATTGCCAGAAACAAGAAAGCGCTCAGCACATTCACTCGGGCGATCGCCGTCAGCCAGTTGCGCCGCTGGCAGGCCGCCCACCCATAGCCGCAGGCATAACAGCTCAGCAGTATCAGACAAGCGGCGGCGGCGATGCGGTCTTGCGACCAGCCATATTGCTGCACGCGCAAGCAGACCGCATCGAGCGCCAAGATCAGCATCGGTAACAGCAGCAAGGCGGCCAGACGCGCGCTCAAGCGTATCGGCGCGGCGACTTCGCCGGCCACTGCAGCGTTCTGAAAGACCGCATTGATTAGGACAATCAATACGATGGCGCTGAAAATCAGCAATGCTGTCGCATGGCGGGTGGCCCACAAGACCTCCAAACCAGTCCATGGCAAACTCAGCAAAAAGCTGGCCACAATCAGCGTCGCTGCCGGCAATATCCACGCCAGCAAGACCAATAACAAGCTGCGGATAGCACGAATGATCGCCGGTCGGCTATCGGTCAGATGCATGGCACAAGAGAATGCGAACACCGTGATAGGAATCGCACACCAAGCCTGCTCCAGAGCTTGCTCAAAAAAACTGAGTTTAAGCAACATAAACAGCGCGCTACCGACACCCAGCACCAGCCACAAAACAAGCACAAAAAATACCGAAAACATCAGTTGTATCAACAACTTCCAAGCCACCTCAAAGTACGTCGCATAGCTGGCGATACGGCGGCCGTCAAGACTGCTGGAAAGTAGCAAAACATGCGCAAGGAATAAGCCGAAAAATAAAAAAAATACCAATCCTGGAGCAGGAAAGCGGGCCGCACTATGCGTGAGAACGAAGAAGCCGTTGCCATGATAAGCCCCACCACGCCAGATATCGTATAGCGCCAGTGCCAACAAGAGCACAATCAGCCCACTCATCCAGAGCGCCAATCGCCTCACGCTCACGTACCCCAAGCTGGCATTGAACATAGGTGGTAGATAGAGTGCCATTAATACCAACGGCGCGAACAGCGTCGCTTCGGTGGCGGGCCAAACATACCGTTCCGCCGCACGATAGAGTAAAGACAGCGCGATGCCCTGTAAGAGTCCGCATAACAGACGCGTTGCTGCACGCATCGTGGCTGACATCCCGCTGTTGTGATGAATTTCTACATGGCGCATGGGTGCACTCCGTAAACTTGCTCAGGCGGCACGACCGACGAGGCAAACCGGCCAGTGCTGCGCTTCCCTGGCAAGGCGCAGGCATCGCGGCATGCCGTTCGCCATGCTGAGCAATCCGATCAAGCGAATCACTGCATTATCGACAGTCGACCGGGCAAAAGCTTGCAGAAAACGGCTATGGCTTTCTGCCCCAACGCAAGCTACTGCAATCTGAGAGAAAAAAAATTCGCAAAAAAACGGGCGCGTGGCCCGTTTTTTAATTTCTATCGAATGTCACTCAAAAGCGATGCAACAAGCCGATTTGCAAACCAGTCAGGCTTTGACCGTTGATATCGGCACCGGCCAAGTTAGCCGTCGGACCGGCCGAGCCGCTGAAGCGGAAACCACCATTGGCTTCGTTCTTCATGTAGTTGGCGAAACCATAGATAGTCGTGCGTTTCGACATATCGTAAAAGGCACCGACGTTGCCGCCTTTGGCACCGGCATTGCCGCCGGATGTATCTTTAATTACGCCATACAAGGTACCGACACGCCATTGTGCATTGATACGATAATCGACCGAAGCTTGGTAGATATTGTAAAAGCGCAGAGCATTTTTATCCGTTCCGGGAAACAAATTATTCGGATTAGCGGTATTGCTCAGGATGGCCGCGGCATCGAGACCACTGGCGTTGGCTGTCACGTTATTGGTGCGTGCGTAAGTCAGATACACTTTACCCAGGCCGTAATCATAATCGGCATAGATATTGTGGTAGACGATGTTTTCGCGCACTGCCCCGGTCGGTGCCGGTTTGGCAGATAAACCGGCGTAACCGGCACGCACCGGGCCATCGGTGTAATCGAGGCCAAGCTGCATCACAGCACTTTGAGAAACGCCGCCACCCGCTTGTTCGGACAAGGCGTAATGTACGGCGCCTTGAAACCCGGCTAGCCGTGGGCTTTTATACGAAATATCGTTTTCATAACGCGAAGGCACACCGAAAGAATTGATGACCGAGCCCATGGTCGTGCGTTCGGTGTAATCGATGGCCGAACCGATTTGTTGAATTTCAGTATTCTGGCGACCAAGACGGAATTCACCGTAAGGCGTATTGATACCGACCCATGCTTGACGATCAAACAAATGGTTGCTATCTGCGGAAGCACCGGTATTGGCATTCAAGCCCTGTTCCAGCGTAAATTTCGCTTGATAACCGGCACCCAAGTCTTCCGTGCCGCGAAAGCCCAAACGGCTGCGCGACAAGGCACCGTCATTCAAGCCGACTACATGTGTGCCGCTGCTGCTGCTGATATAGCCGAGATACTGATCAATGTTGCCGTAAATCGTGACGTTCGATTGCGCGTGGCTCAGGCTGCACAATCCGGCAAACAAGGCGCTGGCAAGGAGGGTTTTTTTCATATTGGTCTCATAAAATATCGTTTTTATATTGGTGCGAAGAAAGAATCCGCCCATCATTGTGCTCACTGCGCATCAGCGGACTTCCGCGCACCGCGTCTTTGAGGCAAGTTCTTTGCGTATCAGAGAGCGTGACAGTTATACGTTGTCGTACAACAGAAATGAGTATAATCAGTCTTCAAATAATTCGCAACACTGGCGCGGCTATCCTACAACACCCAGGTCCACCCGCCATTTGGCAATGCTCTGCCCCTGACTGCTTTACCCAGACCGCAGCCGCGCTTTGATACCCTTTAAATTCAGCAATTACTCACCAATTCTCTCTGTACATAGCCGCTGTCGCGACGCGTGCGTGAACGCCGTGGCCAACAGTGCAGCATTTTCTTTTCATCGGCCTTTAAAACTCTTGACTTGGTACAATTCAATATTCATACTACGAAACACATCAGACATCGCACAACATGAATCAGTAAAATAGCAGACAGCTTTTCCATCAAGAACGAGACATCATACAACTGCGATAAGGAATACGCATCGCTGTGGTACTGAGGGATAAGTTAACAATTGCCATAAAACAAAACATTAATCGAGCAAATCATGACAGTCAGGACACATCACAGAATTTTGTTAACCGGTGCCGCTGGCGGCTTGGGCCTGGCCCTGCGCGAAACGCTTAAAGCCAACTGCAGCGTCTTGCGCTTGTCGGACCGCCAATCATTCGGCCCCGCCGCTGAAGGTGAAGAAATTGTGCTCGCCGACTTGGCCGACGCGGCCGCGGTGGACGCGGCAGTTGCCGGTGTCGATGCCATCATTCACTTCGGTGGCGTATCAGTCGAAGGACCATTCGAACCTATCTTGCAAGCCAACATACTCGGGGTCTACAATCTGTACGAAGCGGCTCGCAAGCATGGTGTCAAACGCATACTCTTCGCCAGTTCCAACCACGTCACCGGCTTTTATCGTCAAAGTGAAACCATCACGGCCGAGCAAGCGCCGCGCCCGGATAGCATGTACGGTGTCAGCAAAGCCTTCGGCGAAGACTTGTCACGCTTTTATTTTGATCGCTACGGCATAGAAACCGCCTGCATCCGTATCGGCTCTTCGTTCCCCGTGCCGCGCGATCGGCGCATGCTGGCCAGTTGGCTCAGCTTCGCCGATTTACATCGCCTCATCAGCGCCTGCCTCTCCACACCGGTATTGGGTCACACCATTATTTTCGGCATGTCGGACAATGCCGTGACCTGGTGGGACAATGCCAAGGCGCGCCATGTTGGCTATACGCCACAAGACAGCTCGGATATTTTCCGCGATGCCATCTTGGCCACTACCACGGCACCCGATCTCAACGATCCGGTCACACAATTTCAAGGTGGTGGCTTTGTCACTGCCGGTCCATTCGCCTAGGCTGAGCATGCGTGTATTAAGCCCCACCCGCAACCAAGTCGGCGAGAGTCCACTCTGGTGTGCCGCCGAACAGGTGCTGTACTGGGTCGACATCGAAGCGCAGCGCTTGCATCGCTACGATTGGACCAGTTCTGAGGGACAAGCTTGGCCCATGCCCGAGCGGCTCGCCTGCATCGCTCTGCATGCAGACGGTGGCCTGCTGGCCGCGATGGAAACCGGGATCTTTCACTTACACCCACAAGCAGACGGTGCTTGCCGCGTTGATCTGCTGCAAGACATCTCATTTGCCCGTACCGGCATGCGCTTCAATGATGGTCGCTGCGACCGCGCTGGGCGCTTCTGGGTCAGCAGCATGGTACGCGACATGAGTTTGGCGGCCCGCGATGGCGCGCTGTATTGCTATGACCAACGCGGTTTGTCTGCCCCACTGGTGAGCGGTTTAATCACCGGCAATGGCCTGGGATTGAGTCCCGATGGCGCGACCCTGTACCTGTCCGATTCCCACCCCGACGTGCAGCAAGTCTGGACGTTTGCGCTGGCTGCCGACGGCAGCTTGTCGCAGCAGCGCACGTTGATCGATATGCAGCAGCACCCGGGTCGCCCCGATGGTGCGGCTGTCGATGCCGACGGCGGCTACTGGATTTGCGCGAACGATGCCGGCATGGTGCATCGTTTTCTGCCGGATGGCACATACGATCGTTCGCTGACTGTACCGGTCAGCAAACCATCGATGTGCGCCTTCGGTGGGCCAAGTATGGAACATCTGTTCATCACCTCCATCACACCAGCACAAGCAGTACCAGGATATGAGCGCGCATTAGACGGTGCCGTATTCATCACAAAACCAGGCGTAAGAGGCTTACTCGAAACGCCATTTCAACCCTAGGAAGAGACATGAAAAATACAACAAGCAAAAAAAGTACTTGGATGAATCTGATGATGAGCGCATCACTGTGCATGATCAGCATCAGTGCCGGCGCGCGTGACTACCGTTCCGCCGATGTCCACTCGAAAGATTTTCCGACCAATATGGCCGTTAAATATATGGGTGAACAACTGAGCAAAGCCACTGCTGGCAAAAGCAAAATCAAGGTCTTCGGTGACAGCTCGCTGGGTTCGGAAAAAGACACGGTAGAACAAGTTAAAATCGGTGCCATCGATATGGTACGTGTCAGCAGTGCGTCCTTCAACGGTATCGTACCGGAAACCATGATCCCATCGTTTCCCTTCATATTCCGCGACCTCGCCCACTTCCGTAAAACCATGTACGGCCCGGAAGGCGATAAAATTCTGGCCTCCTTCGACAAAGCCGGCTTCATCGGTTTAGCTTTGTATGAAAGCGGCGCACGCTCGATGTATGCGAAAAAAGAAATCAAATCGGTCGCCGACATGAAGGGTTTGAAAGTCCGCGTACAACAATCTGATTTGCAAGTCAGCATGATTACCGCCATGGGCGCGTCGCCGGCACCAATGCCGATGGCCGAAGTCTATTCCGGCCTCAAAACCGGCTTGGTCGATGCGGCCGAAAACAATATCCCTTCTTATGAAGAAGCCAAACATTTTGAATCGGCACCGTATTTTTCTGAAACCATGCATGTGATGACACCCGAAGTGCTGGTGTTCTCGAAAAAGATTTGGGATACGCTGACACCACAAGAGCAAGCAGCGCTGCGTAAAGCGGCCAAGGAATCGGTCAAGTACTACGTCACTTTATGGGATGAACGCGAAAAAAATGCGCGTGCAGCCATTCTTAAAGGCGGGACAAAAATCATCCCAAGCAGCGCCATCGATAAGAAAAGTTTCGTAGAGGCAGAAAAACCAGTCTGGGACAAATTCGCTACCACACCAGAACTGAAAGCACTCGTTCAAGGCATCGTCAATACCAAATAAGTCTATGCTGCCGTCGCCGCTATGCGCGCGCGACGGCATTAGTACGACTGGAAAGAATTGTATGAATTACTTCATGTCCCTCAACGCCCGCTTAGCCGGTGCGGTCTTGAGTGTGGCCAGTGCTTGTCTGGCCTTGTTGGGCTTGGTCGTCATTTATGGCGTCATCATGCGTTATGGTTTTAACTCGGCACCGGCCTATGTGGAACAGGTCGCCTTATTACTCGTCATTTCAGTGGCGATGTTCGGTGCCGCTGCCGGCGTCCATGATGCCGGCCATATCGGCCTCGACTCGGTGGTCAAAATGCTTCCACTCAAGGCACAATTTCTCTGCCACGTGGTAGTGCAATTACTGACCTTGGGCTTTGCCACGATTTTGGTCTGGGGCAGTATCCAGATGGGCCTGTCGACCCATCTCGATCAAATCCCCACGCTCGGTATTTCTGAAGCTTATCGCTACCTGCCAGCCATCATCTCCGGCAGCCTGATCATTGCCTTTTCCTTTGAGCACTTGATTGCGCTCTTCATATCCACACCATCGGCGGAATAATGGAACTGATTGTCCTCTCCCTGAGCTTTTTGCTCTTTCTCGTACTCGGCGTCCCGGTCGCCTTCGCCATCGGCTTAAGCTGTCTGGCCACCTTTGCAGTAGAAGGTTTGCCGCTGGCAACCGCCTTGCAAATGATGATTTCAGGAATGAATGTATTTTCTTTCCTGGCGATTCCTTTCTTTATTTTTTCCGGTGAATTGATGCTGCATGGCGGTATCGCCGACAAGATTCTCAATTTTGCCCGCAGCTTGGTCGGCCACATGAAAGGTGGACTGGGCTTAGCCAATGTCATGGCCTGCACGCTCTTCGGTGGTGTTTCCGGCTCGCCGATTGCTGATACTTCAGCCATGGGTGGGGTCTTGATCCCAGTCATGAAACGCGAAGGTTACAGCGCTGATTATGCCGTCAATGTCACCACGCATGCTTCGTTGACCGGCGCACTGATGCCAACCTCGCACAATATGATCATCTACGCGTTTGCAGCCCAAGCAGCCAGCGGCATGATAGGTGGCCAAAGCATTCATGGCGTCTCGATCGGCGACTTGATGTTTGCCGGTCTGGTACCGGTATTCTGGATCATGGTGTGCATGCTCGTTGCTGCTTACTGGCAAGCATCGAAAAACGGCTTCCCGAAACGGGCCGATGGCAGCTCGATGATTTCCAAGTTTCCCGGTTGGACCACGGTACTGCGTACCTTCATTGCCGCTATTCCCGGCTTGATGGTGATCGTCGTCATTCTCGGCTGTGTCATGGGGGGCGTAGCGACAGCCACCGAAGCGGCGGCGATTGCCGTGGCCTACTCCTTGTTCTTGACCGGTGTGATTTACCGTACCATGAGCAAAGCCAAAGTCATGCTGGCCTTGCGGAAAGCATCGAAAACCACCGGCGTGATTCTGTTGCTCATCGGCGTATCCAACATGTTGCGCTGGCAAATGGCGTATCTGGAAATTCCCGATGCCATCGAAGCCGCCTTATTGCATGCTACCTCGACGCCTTGGCTGATGCTGCTCTACATCAACATGATCCAGATTTTTCTCGGCATCTTCCTAGACATGGCCGCGCATATCCTCATCACGACGCCACTGTTTTTACCTTTGGCGATTGCCATGGGCGTGGGCCCGGTACAGTTCGGCATGATGCTGCTGTTGAATTGCGCCCTAGGCTTGGTCCATCCGCCAGTTGGCACAGTACAATTTGTCGGTTGTGCCATCGGTAATATCTCTATCGGTGAAGCCACCAAAACCGCCTGGCCATATTATTTAGCGATTTTTATCGCCATCAATCTGGTCACTTACGTGCCGGCTTTCTCGACCTGGTTACCGACCCTCATCACCGGCCATCCGGTGTTATAAGTCCCGCTTGGTGGCTGGGCAATCCAGCCACCAATTTGAACACAAAGACCGCCCGCAATGCCTGCCCACACCAGCCTCCCAACCCCTGCCTATGCCACCTTACAGCCTGGCGATTTCGCTACCCTGATCGACGGTCGTCGCAGCGCGCTCTATACCCTGCGCAATCAGCATGGCATGCAAGTCAGCATCACCAACTATGGCGCACGCGTGGTGCAACTGCTGGTGCCGGATCGCGACGGCCAGCTTGCCGATGTCGTGCAAGGCTATCCAAACATAGAACAAACCATGCAAGGGCAAGCCTCGATGGGCGCATTTATCGGCCGCTATGCCAATCGCATCAACAAAGGCCAATTCGATCTCGATGGTCAGCATTACTCCTTAGCGATCAACGATGTCGCAGAAACGCCAGCACGCCGCCACACCATCCACGGCGGCCCCAATGGTTCGCGCGGGCGCGTGTTCGAAGCCACACAACACTCGGAACAATTACTCGACATGCGCCTGCTGTTCCGCCAAGCCGATGATGGCTTTCCCGGCGACGTGCAACTGACGGTGCGCTATGCAATCGACGAGGACAGTCTGTCCATCAGCTTCTTCGCCCAGGCCGGTGCGCAGGTAACGGCCGCCAACTTTACCAGCCACATTTTTTGGAATTTATCAGGAGACCTGAGCGCCTCCATCGACAATCATCAACTGTTACTGCCAGCACCACAGATACTGGAATTGACGCCGCAGTTGGTACCGAGCGGACGCTTGCTCGACGTCGCAGGCACTGCCATGGATTTCACGCTGAAAAAAGCGATAGGACGCGACATCGCCGCCGCGCATCCGGCGCTGCTGGCCGCCGGCGGCTATGATGCCTATTATATTTTGCCGCCAGTTGAGACGCCAACGCAGAGAAAACAAATGCGCCTCCACGCCCAGCTGCGTGAGCCGCAATCAGGCCGCGGCATGACGCTCTGGTCCGATCAACCGGGCCTGCAATTTTACTCTGGTAATTTTTTGGCAGGCGCGATCCCGCGCGATATAGGAAAAAACGGGGCGAGCTACGGCAAACGCAGTGCTTTCGCCCTGGAACCCTCGCACTACCCCGATGCGCTCAACCACCCGGCCTTCCCCTGCACGGTGCTATTGCCGGGGCAAAGCTGTCATGGTCAGATGCGCTTTCAGTTCAGTGCCGAGCGTGGTGACTGAACCCGGTCGTTACTGAACTGAACTCAGTACTTAAGCTTGCGTCAGCTCACCATCACGCAGACGCCACAGACCGAGGGAGTTGTCGTCATCCAAAGCCGCCGGCAACAAAAAGGCTGGGAAATCCTGGTAGCAAACCGGACGCAAAAAGCGTTCAATCGCTTCGGCACCCACCGAGGTGCTGCGGCTGTCTGAGGTAGCCGGGAATGGACCGCCATGCACCATCGCATACGACACTTCCACACCGGTCGGGTAAGCATTGATCAATATCCGGCCAACCTTGCGTTCAAGAACAGGCAACAAGGCCAAGGCCGCGTCTCTATCCTCTTCACGCAAAAACAGCGTGGCAGTCAGTTGGCCATCGATGTATTCGGCGATCTCATTAAATTGTTGCAGAGTTTGGCAGCGAATGATCAGCGAACTGGCACCGAACACTTCTTCTTCGAGCTGCGGATGCGCCAAGAAAGTCGCTGCATCGGTGACAAACAATGCCGCCTGACCGGCACAAGCGGCGTCGCCCGCTTGACCGCGCGCGAGCAAACTGACGCCAGCGGCTTTCGATAATTTCTCCACCCCATGACCAAAGGCGGCATGAATACCGGGCGTGAGCATGGTTGCCGCGGCCTTGCCTTGCAGCGCGGTTGCTGCGGTGCTGCAGAACAAATCCAAATCCGCTCCATCCAAGGCCAGTACCAAACCAGGGTTGGTGCAAAATTGACCGGCACCCATCATCAAGGAATCGACGAAGCCAGTAGCGATGGCCGCTGCAGCTTGGGCCAAAGCTGCAGGCAACAAAAACATAGGGTTGATACTGCTCATTTCCGCATACACCGGTATCGGTTCCGGCCGTTGCGCCGCCATTTGCACTAATGCCAGGCCACCTTGGCGTGAACCGGTGAAGCCCACAGCCTTGATAGCTGGATGCGTAACCACGGCACGACCAACGGTACGTCCATCACCTTGCAACAAGGAAAACACTCCTTCCGGCAACTGACAAGTTTGCAGCGCCGCGCGAACCGCCCGTCCCACCAATTCCGAAGTACCAGGATGGGCACCATGCGCCTTCACCACTACCGGGCAACCGGCAGCCAATGCCGATGCGGTATCGCCACCGGCCACCGAAAACGCCAGCGGGAAGTTACTGGCACCGAATACCGCAACCGGGCCCAAAGCAATCTTACGCATCCGCAAATCCGGCCGCGCCGGTACGCGTTCCGGCAAGGCCGAATCGAGCGTGGCCGACAACCAACGGCCATCGCGTACCAGCTTGGCGAATAAACGCAGTTGATTGACGGTACGCATGCGCTCGCCTTCCAGACGCGCCTGCGGCAAACCTGATTCCTGCATCGCGCACTCGATCAAGCTCGGCCCGAGATCGAGAATATTTTGTGCGATTGTTTCCAAAAACGTCGCCCGTTCAGCCAAGCTGGTAGCGCGATAGAGGTCAAACGCGCTGGCCGCCAACTCACAGGCCAGCTCGGCATCAGCGATCGTACCTGAACCGAATTCCGGGCCGAATGCCAAGCCGGTAGCTGGATTCGTTGCGCGAAAAGCGCTGGCACTGCCGCGCACATCCAAATGGCCAATCAACATCTCACCAGTAATCATTGTCGTCGTCAAAATATACTCCTATCAATATTCAGCGGAACGGCGCACCCGAACATTTTTGCCAGGGTGCGCCGTTATTATTGACCGTGCGCAGTAAGGACTATGCGCCGGTCGTGGTTGTTATCGCGTTACTGTGGGCCTTGCGCCAAAATCAATGCCTTGAGTTCTTCGCACTCGGCGGCATTCAAGTCGGTCAAAGGACTGCGCACCGGGCCAGCATCATGACCGACCAAAGTGGCACCGGCCTTGACGATACTGACGGCATAACCGGCTTTTTTGTTACGGATTTCAAGGTAAGGCAAGAAGAAGCTGTCGATGATGCGTTCGGTCGTGGCGAAATCATCATTCTTCACCGCTTCATAAAAATCGATCGCTGTTTTTGGAATGAAGTTAAAGACCGCCGACGAATACACCGGCACACCAATCGCTTTATACGCCGAGGCAAACACTTCCGCCGTCGGCAAGCCACCAAGGTAGCTGAAACGATCACCTAGCTTGCGACGTATGGTTACCATCGATTCGATGTCGCCGATACCATCTTTGAAACCGATCAGATTCGGGCAACGATCAGCCAACTGCAGCAAAGATTGCGCATTGAGGCGGCAAACATTGCGGTTGTAAACAACCACACCGAATTTGACGGATTTGCATACCGCTTCGACATGCGCAACCAAACCTTCTTGGCAAGCTTCCGTCAAATAATGTGGCATGAGCAAAATACCATGCGCGCCCAAGCGTTCCGCTTCTTGAGCATAGGCAATCGCGGTACGCGTTGGGCCACCGGCACCAGCCAAGATCGGTACTTTGCCACGGCATGTTTCTACCGCTACTTTCACCACTTGGCTATAGTCGGCCGGTGTCAAAGAGAAAAATTCACCAGTACCACCAGCCACAAACAAGGCCGTCGCGCCATACGGTGCCAACCACTCGAGGCGACTGGCGTAGGTATCGGCACGGAAGTCGCCTTGCGCATCGAAATCGGTAATCGGGAAAGATAGTAAGCCGGAAGAAAGGATTTGCTTGAGGTCTTGTGGATTCATCATAGTGTAGTCAGCCGAGAAAAGATGTTAAAAAAGACGAAGGCATGGCCCTTCGCATTGCCTGTTATCGGTCATCGTACAACATCAAATGAAAAGGTGCAAGTATTTGCGTGCTTTACCCCACGCAAGCACCGGACGCCGGACGGCCGGTGCTTGGACTACACCTTAACGCGCCGTCGGCCCACTCAACTCTTGGGCGCGACGTAAACGCTCGCGACTGTTACTAAGATGGGTGCGCATGGCCGCGCGTGCCGATTCGGCATCTTGACGGGTGATGGCATTGAGAATATCTTCATGCTCACGGTTGACGCGCTCCATGTAAATATTCGGTTCATCCTGCGCCAACTTGGCTGAATTCACCCGAGCACGCGGAATAATGTTGGTACCGAGGTGATGCAGAATATCGTAGAAGTAGCGGTTTCCCGAAGCTTGCGCGATCTCGAGGTGAAATTGCACATCAGCAGCAACCGTATCGCCACCCGCTGCCGCGCAAGCCTGAAACGCGTCTAGCGCGGTACGCAATTGCCGCAGTTGCGGCTCACTACGACGGCCCGCTGCCAAGCCGGCTGCCTCGGTTTCCAAGCTGATGCGCAATTCCAGAATTGCCAGCACATCGCGCATGGTTACCACGGTGCTCGGGTCGAGCCCGAGATGCTGGCTCGCTTGCGGTGCCAGGGCAAAGGTGCCGATACCATGGCGCGTCTCCACCAAGCCGGCCGCCTGCATATGCGAAATCGCCTCGCGCACAACGGTGCGGCTGACGCCTTGCAAGCGCATGATTTCCGATTCGGTGGGTAATTTATCGCCGGGTGCAATGCTGCCATCTTGCATCGCAGCTGTCATGGCCGCCACCACGCTTTGCGCCAGGTTGCGGTGTTTTTTCGGTGCTGCAGTGGGAGGCAGCGGGGGAGGAGTAAGGAACATGATCTTAGTTAACTTTTCGCTTGAACAGCGGTTGCAATTTTTTTACACTCTTATTATACTACGACGAATGTTGTCTGATGACTGATGAATTATGGGGCGATTGTCGCGCTTTTCGCCACAGTCATCCTACCAGTGAGCAGCAATTTGCTGCCGTCCGCACTCCCCTCACCCATTACAGCGCAAGGAGCATCATGCCCAGCCACCCACTCTCGGTTTCCACGCCCTCTCGGCCCTTGTATATCCGCATGCATGCCAATGACAATGTCGCCATCGTCGTCAATGATGGCGGGCTTCCTGCCGGCACCGAATTTCCCGGTGAATTCGTACTCACCACACGCATTCCGCAAGGGCATAAAATTGCCCTGCGTCAGATTGCCGAAGGCGCGCCCATCATTCGCTACGATGTCGTCATCGGCCATGCCATGCACACGCTGGAACAAGGCAGTTGGGTGGAAGAATCGGCAATACGCATGCCACCGGCGCGCGAACTCGATGGCTTGCCGATTGCCAACCGCCCGGCACCCGTCATGCCTGCACTCGAAGGCTATACCTTTGAAGGCTATCGCAATGCCGATGGCAGCGTCGCCACGCGTAATATTTTAGCCATCACCACCACGGTACAGTGCGTGGCCGGCGTAGTCGAGCATGCGGTCAAACGCATCAAAGCCGAACTCTTGCCGCAGTACCCGAATGTCGATGATGTCATCGGCCTCGAACACACTTACGGCTGCGGCGTGGCGATCGATGCGCCGAATGCCGATATTCCTATCCGCACTTTACGCAACATCAGCCTCAATCCTAACTTCGGCGGTCAAGCCATGGTCGTCAGCCTCGGTTGCGAGAAACTGCAACCGGCGCGACTGCTGCCGGAAGGCGCGATCCCGATTCAAAACGGCCCTTACATCGTCACCCTGCAAGATGATAAACATGTCGGCTTCGAATCGATGATCACTTCCATCATGGAAATGGCCACAGTTCGTTTGGCTGCACTCAACCTGCGCACGCGCGAAACTTGCAGCGCCGCCGAGTTGGTGGTGGGCGTGCAATGCGGTGGCAGCGATGCGTTTTCTGGTGTGACCGCCAATCCGGCCGTCGGCTATGCCACCGATTTATTGGTACGTGCCGGTGCCACGGTGATGTTTTCCGAAACCACCGAAGTCAGAGATGGCATCGATCAACTGACTTCCCGCGCCATCAATGCCGAAGTCGCCCAAGCGATGATCGCTGAGATGGCTTGGTATGATAATTACCTCAAGCAAGGCGGCGTCGATCGCAGCGCTAACACCACCCCAGGCAATAAAAAAGGCGGTCTCTCGAATATCGTGGAAAAAGCCATGGGCTCCATCGTCAAATCGGGCAGCAGCGCGATTTCCGGGGTGTTGTCGCCAGGCCAAAAAGTACGGCAAAAAGGCTTGATCTATGCTGCCACGCCGGCCAGCGATTTCATCTGCGGTACGCTGCAATTGGCCGCCGGCATGAACCTGCATATTTTTACCACTGGTCGTGGCACACCTTACGGCTTGGCAGCGGTTCCCGTCATCAAAGTCGCGACCCGCGATGATTTGGCCAAACGCTGGCACGACTTAATGGATGTCAATGCCGGTCGCATCGCTACCGGCGCTGCCAGCATAGAGCAAGTCGGCTGGGAATTATTTGAACTCATGTTGGCCGTTGCCAGCGGTAAAAAAACCTGGGCCGAACACTGGAAACTGCATAATGCCTTAACGCTGTTCAACCCGGCACCGGTGACCTGAGTAATATCTGCTGCACCCTTTGCTGCAATACTGGTAATACTTGCTCGGCAAACCAAGGGTTTTGCTTGAGCCAAATATTATTGCGTGGGCTGGGGTGTGGCAAGGGTAGCAAGCTCGGCCAGACGGTTTGCCAAGCCCGCACCGTTTCAGTCAAATTGTCTGCTTGGGCATCCTGCATATGCCAGGCTTGCGCATAACTGCCTATCACCAAGGTCAATTCTATCTCGGGCAACAACGCGAGCAAAGCCTGTCGCCAGGCTGGTGCGCATTCTTTGCGTGGTGCCAAATCACCCGATTTCCCCGTTCCCGGAAAGCAAAACCCCATCGGTAAGATCGCAATACGCTGCGCATCATAAAATGTGTCTTTATCGATGCCCATCCACAAACGTAAGCGCTCACCACTGGCATCGTCAAACGGAATACCGCTTTGATGCACCTTGCTGCCAGGAGCTTGGCCGACCACCAAAATTTTCGCCGCAGAATGTACTTGCAAGACTGGTCGCACGCCCAGTGGCAAGTGCGCAGCGCACAAGGTGCAAGCACGTACTTGCCGGAGCAAGTCAGCAGCCAGATTCGGTGTGGTGGCATCGGACATCGTTACACTCCTGGTTTTAAATAGTATCCCCTGCACAAACTGAAACGGGAGGACCCGAAGTCAACCCGTTTCAAGAACTGAAAAAAGATGATTACAGTTCAGCAGCCTTTTTATTGGCAATGACTTTCCAATTGGTATTGCCATCGGTAATCCGTGAAGCCGTGTCTTTGAGCCAGATCGAACGGATTTTTGCATCGAGATTCAGGTAGAGCTTACCGTCAACGATATCGAACTGTTCAGGGTCGGCGACGAATTTCTTACTCACCGATACACCGTAGGCACAATATCCGCCGAATTGTGGCAAGTATTTCTGTGGGTTGGCGACAAATTCTTTTTTATTTTCATCTGTTGCAAACACATAGGTCACGCGATCCACTTCAGCAACATGATGGCCATTGCCGCGCTGTGGTTTTTCCTGGCTGAAGTAAGTCGTCAAATCGTAACCACCGGCACCGATGATATTGTCGGTGGCCGAATCGGCAAAACTTGGGATAGCAGTTGCAAAAGCAAGCACGGCGCTGACAGCAAAGAAAGCTTTTTTAATGATGTTCATGGTGAGACTCCAAAAAGTTATACGATCAAAGCAAGGATTTATGCAGCCAAATTTACGTCAACGATAGGGAAATCTATCACCGTACGAGCAACATTGTTGGCGTAATTACTGAAAGTCATTACCGTCACGTTGGCAACGATTTCCAACAAATCCGCTTCCGACAAGCCGGCGGCCTTAAATTGGTCCATGCTGGCGACATCAACGTGACCGCGCTGGGCCACCAAGGCTTGCGAAAATGCTGCAATGGCAGCACTGCGGGCATCGCTGCCGCTGCCGGCACGCGCACTGTGTATCTGTTGCGCATTCAAACCGGCATTTTTTCCCAGTAAAGTGTGCGCGCTGAGGCAATAGTGGCAAGTATTGGCTTGTGATGTAGCCAAAGAAACAATTTCGCGCTCCGCAGCGGTCAAATTGCCTTTGGCAATCGCCTCCGTCTGTGCCAAGTAATTATTCAAAGTCGATGGCGCTTTCGCCAGTGTGGCAAACAAATTCGGAATCATGCCGATTTGTGCTTTCACTGCATGTAAAGTGGCAACAGTCGATGCATCGGCATCAGTCAAATTGAGGGGAGCAATATATGTCATGGTCATTTCCTGGTGAGTTGATCGATCTGCTTGAGCGACAGGACAGAGAATAGGCTATAGTGAAAACAAATAGTTAAACGAAAATCCGAATTTACACACCGATCGTCCAAAATGCACACAGACCCCTTAGCCCCACTGCTGACCCACTTCAAAGCCCAGGCACGCCTGTTCTTTTCCGGCAATCTTTGCCACGGTGCCGACTTCGGCGAAGAACTGGGCACGGGTTTCTTGCATTTACTGCGCGCCGGCAGCGCCAAATTGAGCGACGCCAGCGGTTACAGCGAAACCTTCAGCGAACCGACCCTGATTTTCTATTCCCGCCCCGTGCAGCATCGCTTACAAACCGATCCGATCGTGGGAGCAGACTTGGTATGCGCCTCGATGCGCTTTGAACACAAAGCCTTCAATCCGATTTCCTTCGCTTTACCAGCACGCTTTCAACGCCCGATCAGCGCTTTCCCCGGTGCCGACACCCTCATCGAACTCTTGTTTCACGAAGCCTTTTCTGAAAAACCGGGCCGTCAAGATGTGCTCGATCGCCTGTTCGAAGTCTTGCTCATCGATGTATTACGGGTCGCAATGGCTGAGCAAGATAAGGAACCCGGGCTGTTTCGCAGCCTGCAACACCCGCAACTGGGCAAGGCGCTGACAGCGATCCATACTGATCCGGCCAAGCAATGGTCGCTCGATACACTGGCACAATTGGCGGGTATGTCACGCAGCAGTTTTGCCAGCAGCTTCAAAACCGAAGTCGGCGATACGCCGGGAAATTACCTGACACGTTGGCGCATCACCTTGGCGCAAGCCTTGATACGCGATGGGGTATCGTTGAAATTGGTGGCCGAACGGGTTGGCTATGAAAGTCAGGCAGGTTTCTTAAAAGCATTTAAAATGGTGATAGGAGAAACGCCTGCCATCTGGCGCAACGCCGACTTGAATTAAATTATCGCACCACCCACCGCCATCACGCACGCCCCCTTCACCCCGTTCAGAAAGCGACAAAGTATGTTACGAAGAAACTTCATCCAGTCCAGCTTGGTCGGCGGTTTATTGCTCTCTTCCGCTGCCATTTTTGCCAAACCTGGCGCCACCGCCTACAGCTTGCAAGGTACCGATGTCTACGGCAAAAAACTCAATTTGCTCGACTTTTCCGGCATGACCGTACTGGTCAGTTTCTTTACAGTCGACTGCGCACCATGCAGCGAAGATTTGAAGTTGATGCGCGAGTTTTACGTACGCAACAGCAAAAACAAATTCATGCTGTTAGGTGTCAACCTCGACAAAAGCAAAGCCGATCTCGACGAGTACAACGAGCTGACCACCCAAGCCTATCCGAAAGACCAGCGTTTCCCTACGGTTTGGCGCAATGCGCCAGGGCATCAAGACAGTTTCGGTTTCATCAGCAAGCAACCGACCCACTTCGTGCTGGATCAAAAAGGCCAATTGAAATTCAAGCGCGAAGGCAAATTTCTACCCGAAGACTGGGATCAACTCTGGCTTTCCTTGTAAGGTCCGACGCCCCATGAGCTGATTCGCCTCAACGCCCTGCGTCTCCTCCTCAATTGCTCGCTGTTACAAATCGACCAGCGAGACTTACGCCGCACTCGCCGCCGCTGACCGCCAGCGCCAAGCAATATTTCCGACCCACACTCAACAGCACGCTCCCAGCGTGCTGTCTGCGTGCGCTGTCGATGCGCATTTTTCGACTCAGATAGAAATGAATAAATTCTACAAGTCAGTCTGATGTCCATTCTGTAAGTTCTGACACTGGTATTGTTCGCAGCGCTGATCAGTCGTCCCGCTGCGTTAAAGCATCCATCCCTTGATTACGCCAGCGCACCGCGCTAAAAAATCACAAAGAAACTTTCATGCCAATCAGCATTAAGCAAAACTCCAGCTCACCACCTGCCCTTGCCACAATCCTGATGCACGCGGCAGCACCCACAACATTGACAACTAATCTGCACGGGATCAGGCAAGCAAGCAATGCGCAGATTACCCACTATGATTTCAAGCACGATAGCGCGCTGCAGTGCGCGCAACATACTGCGAAAAGAAGCGCCGAAGCACTGCCGCTCAGCACCAAGCGCGCCCGCATCGCCAGCGACGAACCGCAGTGGCGCAGCCAAGCCGGCTGGCAGCAAGCCGAAACGCAATTGGTCGAGTTAATGGCGCGCTTGGGATGCGCGGCTGACACCCTGCTCAAACAAGCGCCACAAGAAGATCATGCCGAAGCATTCAATTTGCTGGCCTTGCCCGTGGATCAAGCGCTTCAGGAGCAATTGAAGCAAACCCGCGCCGCGCTACAGCGTTTACCAGCCGATCACCGGGCTCGGCAACTGCTGCCCGGCATGATACCGCAGCAAGCAACGAGCTTATTGAGCCGTCTGTTCAATACTGTCGGCCCCGACTCGACCAGCGCTGACTGGCCGATGCAACAGTGCCAAAACATGCTGCAATTTTGTCAAAATTTACAGCAACTGTTCACCGCGCTGCCGGCACAATCTGAATTGGAAACCGCCGCGGCCCTGGCCAGCCAAGGTTTGTTAAACATGCTGCAAGCACGTCTCGAACAACAGCAACAGGCGTGGTGCCAAGTACAAGAACAAGCGCGGCACGCTGGCTTGCAAAAAAAAGAACAGTTAGCGCATTTATTGCGCGGCAGTGCAGAAGAATTAATTGATTTACTGGCCGAGCTGCGCCTGCAACAAGCCGATGCCGTGCGCCAAAAATCCGCTGGTACCAGAGCACCGTTGGGCAGCCGAACCCTGACGGCGAACGATTGCTTGCGCCTGCTAGGCCCGTGGTTTACCCAAGTCGAAGAGATCGCCGACAGAGCCGCCGGCATTGCCGAGCTCAATGACAGTTTTTCCCGGGCGATGGAACTCTTGCATCAGGCTTGCTCGGGCAAAATTGAAGCATTGCTGATCGGCGAAACGCTGAACTTGTGGCTGGAACAAGAGCAAGCGCAAGAAACTCAACGCCTGCGTGATAACGCCCGCACCAGCAGCTTGATGTGCTTGGTAGCACTTTCGGCAGACATGACGGCTTACCACCAACGCTGGCAGACGGCACTCCAGTCGCAACAAGTATGGCAAGTCGCAAAAGATGACATCGAAACGCAATGGCAGGACAGCCATATTCCGAGCAACACGACGGCAAGCATCACGACGCTCGTCGAGCGCCTGATGTCCACCTGGTGGCAGCAACATAACGAACAGGGTTATAGCATAGAACAAGCAGCCGAAGCACGAGCAATGGCCGAAGCGCTGGCACCCTTGGTTCACAAAGCTGAGCGCGCAAAACAGGTACAAGGCATCATCGTACCGCACGATCTGATGGCAGCACAACTGCCCTCCCTGACGCGCAGCTGGTCTGCTTGGCGCGATGAGACAGAAACAGCTGAGCCAGTCGCTGCCGCCAGCGCGCCTTGGCTAGCCGCCGCCTTCGAGCACATTCTGCCGACGGTAAACTCATTAGGCGCATTCGTGCCGGCCGCCGCCGCCGTTCTGGCGGCCAGACAACTGAGGCCAAGCAGCGCCCCAGCGTTGGCGGGACTATTTCCCAGCACCTTACAGCTCGGGCTGACGTGGTTGGGCAGCCAACTGCTGCCGACAGTAGTAGCGCGCAGCGCCTGTGTGCTGGAAAACCAAGCAGAACTCAAGCCCAACACGCAGGCATCACGCAGCGCAGAGGTGCGCGAACTAATGCTAAGCCAAGCCGAACAGCCGCGCTCCTTGAGCCAAAATCCCTGGCCTGTAATGCAAGAAGCCGCCAAGCTCTTGCTCTCCGCCGAACAACAAAACGCCCGACTCGATCA
>NZ_JASJVS010000022.1:0-64578 GCF_035019605.1 Undibacterium sp. 5I2
AGCGACGCGATGGGAGGGGATGCAAACCCCTTCCAGAGTCTTTTCCATCGTCGCTTGCGACGATCCATTAACTTGTTTGCAGCTGAATGACCCGCTGTTCGGGCGCGGCGATTGGTGCTGCGCGCTGATGACGATAGCACGCACCACACTAGTTAGGCGCTTCCCCGATGCCGTCGCTGTGCCGCGCATTCTCTTACTATGCATCGGCAATGGAGCATCGCAACAGTTGCAAGCTGATGAATGCGGGCCGTGGCGCGTGTGATGAGAGCAATATTGCAAACTGAAACGACGGAATGCGGGCTCGCTTGTCTGGCGATGATCGCTGCACACTTCGGTCGGTATATCGAATTGGCTGATTTACGCCGGCGTTTCAGTATCAGTCTGAAAGGCGCGAGCATGGCGCAATTGATGCGACATGCTGCGACATTGGAATTGTCGACACGTGCGTTGCGACTAGAACCTCTCCTTGATTCGGTCTATTTGAATGAGCTATGTTTGGAAAATTATTCCTGAGTGCTGTGTTTTTCGTAGTCCTTTTTTTTCCGGAAAATATAGGCGTGGACAAACTTTCCCATCGATATGTGTGGGTAGGCATGATCTCTGCTGAGCATTTGAAACATTGCAAACAAGCCTTTTTCGATGATCCGACTTTACGTGCGATTGAATATCGCGCCTCGCCTGGTGCGTCTGCCGATGCTAAACGGATAGGGGCAGAAATCGAAGCATTGATCGATATGCGACGACTGTCGACTTTTGCGAGAGGCCAATGTGGTTCCGCCTGTGCCGTTGCTTTTTTGCTTGGGCATGAACGCGTATTGCTGGCTTCTTTGGATCAGGTTCCGACCCACTTGTTTATCCATGTGCCCAGAAACAGTCTGACTAAAGAAATGAATTATGGTCATGCCGACCGTGATTTTAAAAAAATCGTCGCACGCAGCGGTAATCGATTTCCGCTCTCTTTGTTGGAAATGACTTACGAGGTCAAAACGCCTGAGGGCGGCCTCTATATCTTACGTCAGGCTGTCGCGTCAAAGGAAAATGGTGGTCTGCACCACGTTTGGTTTTGCGCTGGCGACGAACTCATTACGCAGCAGTCTTGTCAGCCTGTGGTTGGCGTGACGCCACAGGATTTAGGGATCGCCATCGAGTAATTTATTTGTTTGCTTGACTGGCTTGGCCTGTGCGAAATTGTTAGCTTCGCCAATGAGCGAGGGAAAAAAGGACTGCACTGATCTGGTATTTCTTAGCGTCAAAAAATTTTCACAGGCTTGCTTTTCGGTGCTGTTGTATGGCAGATTTTTTTGAGCTCATATTTTTGCAAGAACACGCATATAAAAAAGGCAAACAGCGTATTGGTGTTGTTCGGCAGTCGGTTGCTTGATGTTGCTTGAGATGTGAAAAATATCTTGGCCGAGTCTAGCATTGGGAAAACTACACTGGCCTAGCGGTCTTTCCAACCCGGCAAATGCTTGAGCCATTTGGCAGCGGCGCGGGCATTGGCTTTGATGGTGTAGTCGATGGCGGCCACTTGTTCTTGCACGGCTTCGAGCAAGACGCTGGCGGCGTCGGCCGGGCTCAATTTGAGATAGGCATCGGCTTCGCCGTATTCGCGATGAATTTCCATACCGGCTTTTCTGGCAATATGGATCATGGTTTGATTCGATGCCAGGCAATGCATGTAGAGGGTGTCAACATCGGCATTGCGGCAGTGAATTGCGCCGCGTTCGAACAGTTTCGCGCCTACTCCTTTGCCACGTGCGGATTTCGAGACCGATACGCCGAATTCGGCGATGCTGTCCTTCTCACTGATGTCATCATTATCGGTGCGCGCGGCGAAGGCGAGGTGGCCGACCCCGACCAGGCGGAAACGGTGGCTCATCACGCCGAATACCTTATCGCGTGAAAAATCGAGGCCTTCCACATACTTTTCGACCATGACGTCGGGCAAATAAGTGCCGAAGCGCAGTAAGCGGTCACTTTCTTCCAGGGCGAGAAAATGCTGGAGAATGCGGTGACGGTCTTTTTCGGCCAGTTCTTTGACGTAAACCTTGGCTTTACTGCTCGTCGAGGAAGGGGCTGGGGAGGCGTAGAGGTCGGCAGAATTCATGATGTGTCCTTACTGCAATTGAATTTGTGCAGCGCACAACGCATTGTAGGCGATTCTGGCGAATTATTCCAGAAAAGCTTAGTTTTCTTGCTTAAGTACTTGATTTTCAAGATGCTGCACTGCGGCAATTCTGGCCTTGCGCAGGGCTTCGGGAATGCTTTTTTGCTGTTCTACGCAAAGCCTGGCGATGGCAGCGCCATCGACTTGTTGCACTGCATGTAGCGCCTGTTGCCAAACCACGGCGGCCGGGAAGTCTTGCTGTGCGATACCAGCGCGGCCGCATTGAGCACATTCGGCGGCGCGCAGCAGTTCGAGGAAGCGTTGCGGCTTACGTAAGCCGTCATTGCGCACCAGCAGGTCGACGATGTCACTGCTGCACATGGAGAATACGCGTCCGAGATGGCCAAGCTCGCGCGCGGTCATGAAGGCCAGATCGCGGCACTCGCCCGGTACTTTCAGGCGGCGGCAAACTTGTTCCACCAAGCTAGCTTTGCCTAAATCATGCAATAAGGCGGCGAAACGTACTGGCAAGGGAAAGTTGCGTGCGGCGGCATAATCGATGCACAGCATGACATGGATGCCGGTATCGCTTTCAGGATGGTGCTGTGGTGCTTGCGGCACGCCCCAGAGGGCGTCGAGTTCTGGCAGGATGCGTGCCAGCGCGCCGGCGCTGCGCAAGACTTCAAACATGCGCGAGGGTTTGGCTTCCATCAAGCCGCGTGCCAGTTCTTGCCATACCCGTTCCGGCATCAAGGCGTCGACTTCGCCGGCCTCGACCATGCTGCGCATGAGCGCGGTGGTTTCGGGTGCAACCGTGAAGTCGTGCGGTGGCAGCGAGAAGCGAGCGGCAAAGCGGGCCACACGCAGTATGCGCACCGGATCTTCGGCAAACGCCGGTGAGACATGGCGAAACATGCGTAGTTGCAGGTCGCGCTGACCGCCGTAGGGGTCGTACAGTTGCCCATCCTCATCTTGCGCCATGGCGTTAATGCTCAGATCGCGACGTATCAAGTCTTGTTCCAGCGTTACGCTGGGGTCGGTATGGAACACGAAGCCTTGGTAGCCTGCGGCAGTTTTGCGCTCAGTGCGCGCCAATGCGTATTCGGCATGACTGTGCGGATGCAGGAATACCGGAAAGTCTTTACCGACGGCTTGATAACCTTCGGCCAGCATTTGCGCCGGGCTGCTGCCGACGACGACATAGTCGCGGTCGTGCACCGGCAAGCCGAGCAAGGCATCGCGCACCGCACCGCCGACGACATAGGTTTGTTTCATCGCATTCAGCTTCCCGAGCGTGCCTCGTGCCACGCGACGGTATCGGTTTCTGTCAGGGCGGTGGCGATCCAAGCGGCCACAGCCGGATGGGCGATCAGGCGTTCTGCATAGGCTTGCAAGGCCGGTGCCAAGGTGACGCCATAACTGCGCAGGCGCATGACGATCGGAGCAAAATAGGCATCGGCGATGCAGAATTCTCCGAACAGGTAGGCATGCGCGCCATAACGGGTCAGACAATCTTCCCAGATTTCGCAGATGCGGCCGATATCGGCTTGCGCGCCCGAGCTGCGTGCTTGCTCGCGCAAGTCGGCGCGGATGTTCATCGGCATGTCGTGGCGAATCGAGGCAAAGCTGGCATGCATTTCGGCGCAGATGCTGCGCGCATGCGCGCGCGCGCCTACATCGGCCGGCCATAAATTGCGCGAGCTGAATTGTTCGGCCAGAAATTCGCAAATCGCCAAGGAATCCCAGATCGCCATGTTGTTGGCGATCAGTACAGGCACTTTGCCGGCCGCCGAGTAGCTGGCGATGCGTGCGGCGGTATCGGCTTGACCGAGTGCAATGCGGACTTCCTCGAAGGGTATGCCGAACGCGCTCATCACCAACCAAGCACGCATCGACCAAGAGGAATAATTCTTATTGCCTATTACCAAGACCATGCGCTGGCGGTGCTGTTCCAGCAGGGCCGCGATGGCAGGATGGGTTTCAGTCTCTTGCATCAGCTTTCAATTCTTCGGTGAGGGCAGGATCGGCACTGTTCATCCCTTTCGGTATGACCATGCCGAGACGGGCTTTGAGCGATTGCGGTTTTTTTTCCAGCATGGCGGCGTAGAACGTGGCATTCGACAAGACATTTTTGACGTAGCCGCGGGTTTCGGAAAACGGTATCGTTTCGGCAAAAATCGCTCCCTCGACCGGACGGCTCAATTTGGCGCGCCAGGCGCGTGGTCGGCCCGGGCCGGCATTGTAGGCGGCCGAAGCCAGTGCCTGTGAGCCGCCGAGGTCGCTCAATACCATGTTGAGGTAGTTGGTACCGAGCGTGATATTGGTATCGATATCATTGACTTGCTCAGGTACAAAATTACCCAAGCCGATTTTTTTGGCGACATAACGCGCCGTCGACGGCATGATTTGCATCAGGCCGGAAGCCCCGACCTGTGATTTAGCCGTCATGATGAAGCGTGATTCTTGTCGTATCAGGCCATACACCCAGGCCATGTCGAGTCCGAGTGCCTGAGTAGTTTTGTACATGCTGTCGTTAAATGGCGTCGGATAGCGCTGACTGAAATCGAGTTCACCCTTGGTCCGGTCGGAGGTGTTGACCATGCGGTCGAGGAGATTGTTTTGGCGTGCCAATTCGGCAGCCAGCAGATGTTGTCGTTCTGTTAGCTTGCGCAATTCCCAGTTCCATTCACGCGTGCCCTCAAGGCGCAGGTTCATGGAATAAAATTTCAAGGCTCTTTGTAAATTTTGATTGCGCGCAATAGGTTCCAGTTCTTCGGCACTGATCGGTTTGGCATTGGCAGGTACGCCGATTTTTTGGCCGCTTTCTTCGCTCGCCAGTTGACCGTAGAAATGCAGTTGTTCGGCGATGCTGGCAAACAACTGGCGCGCTTCATCAGTTTTGCCTTCTTCTTTGAGCGCGCGGGCTAGCCAATAGATCCAGGTCGGGTCATTTTTCAAATTGGCCGGCATGTCGAGAATCGCGCTTTTCACGCGTTTCCAGTCGAGTTCGCGCAAGGCGCTGCGGACGCGCCATTGGTAGGCTTCGTTCGAGAAATTTGCGCCATCGGCGCGCAGCCAGTAGCTTGGTGCTTCCGCTTCCAGTTTCAGGGCCGATTGCAAGGCGATCTGGGCCCAAGCATTGGCGCGTTCAGTGCTACTGAGGTGGGCATCGTAGCGCGACAGATTATCGGCGGCTTCGCCGCTGTCTTTGCGGGCGGCGCGGCCGAGTGCGAGTAAATACAGCTCACGTCCGGCGCGATTGTTATCGGGACCGTTTTTAATGATGGCAGTGGGTTTGTCGAACACCGCACTGATTTTTTTATCGGCCACGCCGAGTAATTTTCCTAGTTTTTGCGCCAATGCTTGGGCACCGGCTTCGGCCGCCATGCGCATCTGTCCCCATAATTCAGTTGGGCCGAATTGGCCGTTGTCGACCAAGTAATTGACTAAGCTGTAACAGCCCTCGCCATAATCGCGTGGGGTCGTGAGCAGTGCTTGTGCTTGGGCGGTAACTTTTTGCTGTTTGTAGGCTTTCGATAATACGGCGTAGCAACGCAGTTGGTTGTCATCCGCGACCACGAAGAGCGGGTATTGTTGGTCGAATATCTCCCATTCGCCGCGTTTGCCAAGTTGGCTCAGCCAGTCGTTGCGCAGACGATCAGCGATGGCGCTACCTTGATATTGCGTGATGAAGGCGCGCATTTCGGTGTTGGAGGCGCTGGCCAGATGGGCGCGGATACGGTAATAATCGACATACGAGGGAATCGCGTATTGCGGCAGTGCTTGCGCATACAGTTCGGCATTGGCCGCATCATCATGAAACGCCGCATCGCGCAGAGCCATGAAACGGTCGTCGTCGGTGACGAAGGTTTTTGGTGCAGCGCTGGCGATGCTGCTGAAACCTGCTAAGATCAGCGCACTTAAAGGGTATAAAAGTTTTTTCAGAGACATGTTTTTACATCGTTTTCATCACTATTTTTGACAGTATGACACAGCCACCTGCCAGCGCGCATCCACAGACTGCAGAAGTCTGCACGGACCGAAAAACTTTGCGTGCGCTTCTTGTTGCTCGTCGGCATGCAATCGCGCCAGCGGATAGAAGCGCGTGGGATGCGCAACTGGGGCAGCAATTGCTCGATTGGTGTAGCCGCACAACTATGCGCAGTCTGGCCGTGTATTGGCCGATACAGGGTGAACCCGATTTGCGTCCGGTGTACCGGCAGTTGCGCGCGCTCGGCATGGTGCTGTCTTTGCCGGTGGTCAGGGCGGCGGGCGCAGCACTGGATTTCGCGCTGTGGGAAGAAAATGCCGAATTGCAAGTTGATCGCTATGGCATCGCCATCCCCCCAGTAGGGGCCACCATGCTGGTGCCAGAGGCGCTGCTGATTCCCTGTGTCGGCTTCAATGCACGTGGCTTTCGGCTCGGCTACGGCGGTGGTTTTTATGATCGTACGCTGGCGCAATGGCCGCAGGCAACATCACTGGGGCTCGCTTACCTATGCCTGCAAGAGGAATTTGCCGCAGGCGAATACGATATCGCGATGGATCAAATGTTGACGGCCGGCAGTGTCAGTGCTGTTTGACACTGGCCGGTCGTGGGCAGTTTAAAAGCCGAGCGCCAAACCATCGGGACTGCGCGGGTCGGCGAAGCCGTAAAATTGGCCGTCACTGATCTGTATCGTTTCGGTTTTTCCAAGCACGTTCGCCGGCGTTAAATTCTGGCCCTTTTTGCGCAGTAATTCCAGGGTGTCGGCGCTGATGCCTTTTTCATAGTATAGGCGGTCCGGCATCCATTGCTGGTGAATGCGCGGGGCAATGGTGGCTTCGGCGATGTTCATGCCGTGGTCGATGACATTGAGCAGCATTTGCAAGGTAATGTTAATGATGCGACTGCCGCCGGGGCTGCCGGTGACGAGGAAGGGTTTGCCATCCTTGAGCACGATGCTTGGTGTCATTGAACTCAATGGCCGCTTGAGGGCCTGCACCGCATTGGCGGTACCGCCGACCAAACCGAAGGCATTCGGGGTCCCGGCTTTGACGGAAAAATCATCCATTTCATCGTTGAGCACGATGCCGGTACCGGCCGCCACGATGCCGCTGCCGAAATTCAGATTAAGGGTGTACGTGGTAGCGACGGCATTGCCGAAGCGATCAGCCACGCTGAAATGGGTGGTTTGGTCGCTTTCATAACCAGGTGGCTGGCCTGGTTTGATCTGGCTCGATGGGGTGGCGTGTTCCGGGTCAATTTTAGCGACCAGTTTCGCCGCATAGCTGGGAGAAGTCAGCCCGGCCACCGGCACGTGAAGAAAGTCGGGGTCACCGAGGTATTCTGAGCGGTCGGCATAAGCCAGTTTCATGACTTCGCTCATTTGGTGCAAGGTGGTGGCGCTGTTGGCACCTTGTTCTTTGAGCGGATAATGCTCGAGCATGTTGAGCATTTCAATCAGGTGCACGCCACCGGAACTCGGTGGCGGCATCGATACCACCTCATAACCGCGGTACTTGCCGCGCACTGGTTCGCGTTCGATGGCGCGGTAATTTTTTAAATCGGCAGCGCTGATGAGGCCTTGATGCCGTTCCATTTCAGCGACTAGCTTGCGCGCAATATCACCTTCATAAAACGCTTTGCCACCTTGTTCGGCGATGAGTTTGAACGACTTTGCCAAATCACTTTGCACTAGCAATTCACCGCTTTGCAAAGGGCGATTTTGTTTGAAAAAAATCGCTCGGCTAGCTGGCCAGCGACCTAAGTGTTCACGCTCGGCATCGAGCACGGAAGCGAGATAGGGGCTGATGCGAAAGCCATTGGCCGCGAGTTTGATGGCCGGTGCCAACACTTGCGACATGGACATGCTGCCGTATTTGCGCAAGGCCAGTTCAAAGCCAGCCACGCTACCCGGTACGCCGCTGGCCAAGTGGCTGTGGGTTGAGCGGCCGGCGATGACCTTGCCGGCCGCATCGAGATACATATCGCGCCGCGCCGCAGCCGGGGCCATTTCGCGGAAATCGATGGCGTTATCGCGACCCGAGCGGGCATCATGAATGAGCATGAAACCGCCACCGCCGATATTGCCGGCGTTCGGTAAGACGACGGCCAAGGCAAAACCGACCGCGACGGCGGCATCGACCGCATTGCCGCCACTTTGCAAAATCTCAGCGCCAACCCGGGTCGCCAGCGCTTGTTCCGATACCACCATGCCATGCGGCTGACTGAGCGGACTGATGATAGGGAAGTTGCTGTCGTAATGAATATTTGCGGCCACTTGAGCGGCAGCAAACGGCGCTGCGACGCCGATTGTCAACAGCAGAAGCAGGGCGTTTTTTTTGTATCGTGACATGTTGGGACTCCGTGTCTATGTGCTGTGTTCTCTAGGCAAGCACAGTGCTTGAATCTGTATTTTCAGTTTTTATTCTACCCCGTATTACCGATGCCGGTTTTTGTGGTTGTTTTTTACAAGTTAGTGTGGTGCTCGCGTGTGAGGATAGGTCGCGCATTTTTTCGTTCGTTTCTCTCTATATAAAGGATACTTTGTGTCGCTTACTTCGATACCTAGCTCGTGCAATACCAGCGCTGCCTTGATGGCTCAATGTTCTTCTTTTTGGTCTTCGCTGCGCCGTTTGTGTGGGGCCACTAATTGCACGCAGATGCCATCAGCTTGTTTGCCGCCGCGGATCGCGGATGCCTTGGCTCAATTGCGTGCGCCGGGGGGCTGGAGTGCGCAATGGGCGATACTGTTGCCGGAGTTATTGTTGCAGTCGCCACAGTGGCCGCCGCAGCGTGGATTGGCGATCTTGCAGCAAGATGGCTCGGGGCCGGTACAACATTGGCATGATTACCCGGCTCCGCTGGCTAGCGATACGGATGCGGAGAATGATGTGTGTTTGTTGCGCCGCGGAGTAGACCATTATGTCGCTGTGCAAGACGCGGGGATCCGCGATCCCGGTGCCGGCGGCGACAGTTTTTTACGCGCCTTGGGTGAGGTACTCGGTCGCGACACCAGTGCGTCGGCGTTGGCACAATGGCGCTGTGAGCTAGCTGATTTTTTTTCTCAACACTGGCATGTGCTCAAGCCTTTATTTGAGAGTGATATTCTCAATTCCGAGTTGGCGCGGTCGGCGGCAAGCCTGTTTTTTCGCCAGGAATTTCGTCGCGCCATTGCTTATGCCGACAGCTTGGTTATATACGACCATCAAACTGCAGTGCTCAATCATCTGCGCGCGCGCGGCAGCTTTGGCGTCGCTGAGCATTGGCCGGAATTGGCGGTGGCGGCTGGTTTGGTGCCGCGTCTCGTGGTGTTGAGTGATGATTTGAGTGTGGCACAGGTGTATAGCGATGATGCGTCGCCAAAGAGTATGGCGGCCAATGCCTTAACGCTGGCCGATCTGTGCGGCCCGGTGTTGCGTCAAGTGGAGCAAACTTGGTTCAGTTTACGGGAGGGAGAATGGCATCCGGCGGCCGATTTTTATGCGGCTTTGCAGGGTAGTCAAGGCATGGGGCCACAGCCATCCAGTCCGCTGGACATGGCGGCGCAAGTGGCGAAAACGGTAAAACACAATTGGTCGCAATGGCAAACATATCTGCTCGGGCCGGTGCCTGCACAGGGGCTGGCGGAACCGCCGCGCGCCGATGCCGACATGCTGCTGAGCTTAAAGAAGCAACGTGAAACCAGATGGCGGGACGATGCCGCTTTGCAGCAGCGTTGTTTTACTGTTGAGGAAAAGCTGGCACAGAAAATTGAAGACATTCGATGTTTGCGCGCACTGCGTGAGAGCCCAGCCATCGAGGCGACGCGTCAGAAGGCGATGGCCATGCAGGATACGATATTGGAAAAATTTAACCAGAGTTTTCAGCTTAGCGATGCCTATACAGCCATGCAAACGCTGGAAAACAGTCTCGATCTTCATCAGAAAGAATTGGTCGACGTGCTCGGGCCGGTGGCGGCTTTAAGTTGTCGCATCGGTGCCGCTGAACTCAAAAGCTGCTTGCTATCGTGCGAAATCACCTCGCCTTTTTTTGAAGAAATCGATACGCGCAGCGTGCGCCGCCAACAAGCTTTGTTACAACGGGCCGATGCCCTGATAGAACGCTTGAAACAACGCGCTGTGGCGCTGCCGGCGGCGCGTCTGTGCTTAGCCGAGACCACCGAGTTGTTCATCGGCATGCGTGGCAAGGCGGCCGCCCATGTCGCGCAGCGCGCCGCCTGTGTGGCTGAGCTCGCGAGGCCGGCAGCGCTTGAATTCAAACAATTGACGTGGTTGATTAGCAGCCTGGGGCCGATTTACCGTCGTTTGGCGCATGATATCGCTAAGCAAGTGGCCGTTTTGCCACCTTTGGGCCCGATCCAGTACCTCGAGGTATTCGGCCCGGCGCTGATCGAGATGGAGCAACTGGACGCCTGCTGCGGCGGCGCACTCGCGGTGCTGCATGAGGATGTCTGGCGCACTTTGGAGCAGCACGATGTTTTGCTCAAGGAAACGCTGGCACGGGTGCGTGAACGTTTCTTGGTCGATACCGAGCAGGTGCAGATCGAATGGGGTATCGCGCAGACCAGCATGGCGGCCGTGTTGGCCTTGACGCTGGCGCTTGGCGCTGCTGCCACGGTGGTCGGCGGCATGCAGGGTGGGGCGGCGCTGAAAGCAGCACAGGCACGGCATCATGCTGATAAGGAACAATGGCGACGGGACTGGTCGGCGCAATCGACTACTGTGGATTCCTCCGTGTTGCAAACACCGGAATCTGCCACGATACTGCGTTATTTGCTCGATACGACGGTGTCGGTGTGCGATTGGGAAAGCGGCTTGCCGGATTTGCCGTACCCAGAAAAAATCCAGTGCTATCAGCGCGATATGGAACAGCGTCTGGCAGAGCAACCGGAACTGCTCGCGCAGTTGCTCGAACAATGGCAGCGGCATCAGGTGCCAGTGCCAGCACAAAGCTTGGCGCAATTCACGGCCGAACAAATGCAGCAGCGACCATGGCAGACACCGCAGTGGCGTTGGGATGCGCCGGCAGACTTGCGCGCGCCGGGGCCGGTCGCGGATGTGTTCGGCCAAGACGGCGCACCTGGCGCCGTATTCGAATGGTTGGCGCGCACGCTGCTGGAGCAAGGTGAGGCGGCGTCGGCACAGTTTGAACCTGTGCTGTCCGTGCTGGGACAGCCGACTTCGTTGGCACCGACGGCGCCGCCGCTGCAGGCGTCGCCGTCCATCGCGCACGACTTGGGCGTGGCAGAGCCGAGCGTGGATGCGCTGCCGCATTGGCTATCGCCGCCTGACAATATCTTGCGCTCGAGCTTGGAACTCGGCCTCGGTGCCGGCTTGTCCTTGCTGGGACAACCGCTGCTTGGTAGCGTCGTGTTATTTGCTGCTTTGTCGCGACGTACGGAGGCGCGTAGCGGTATGCCGCAGGCTTGCCTGAGCCTGGGAGGCGACCGCGCGGAGCCGGAGTCGAGGGAAATCAAGCGTCGCGGGGCCTTGATCGACATGGCTGGTGATGAGACCACGGTGAGGACGGCAAATTCTGATGAATTTGAATATAGGCAATTTCAAGAGGTGCTCCAAGAAGCCTTCCGTTTGCATTTGCACGAGGGCGACAGTGTGAGCGGCATACGCCGACTGGCTGACGACACCTTGGTGTTGGATGGGATGAATGTGCGCAGCGGTCAGCCGTTCGAGCGTCGCCTCACGCCAGCGGAACAGATCAGGGAGTTGGAGCGCTTGCATCTGAGTATGCAGGAAAGCGATTTGCCGGCCGCCGAGTCCTTCAGCGGCACCGCCTATACGGTTGGCAATCCACGTCTGGTGCAGATCGGCGCTGTGTTGACAGCCGCCATCAGCTTACTGACCCAGGGGAGTCCGAAATATTACAGCGGTGTCGAACTGTATGGTCAAACCTCCGATTCGTGGCAAATCATTGAAAACCTCACACCGCTGATTGATGGGACGGTCAAATTTGTACTCAAGCATGCATCGCCCGCCCTCGCCGCGCGCTTGCTCGGCAGCGGGTCCGGTTTATGGAAGGCGATTTCCAGTGGCATCGGCGGGGGGCTGTCGGCCGGTTTTTCGACGGGCGATGTGATTATGGGTGTGGCCGGAATACGGGAAGCCGTGCGCGTACTCGGCGATGAACATGCCAGCTCAGGCCAAAAGACCATGGCGATCTTTCAGATCAGTGCGGCTGCCACCAGCTTTGGTATGAGTGCGACGCTGGTGTCGGCCAGTTGGGCCGCCAGTGCCGGTATGGCGGGTGCGGCCTCCTTCGCCGGCGGGGCCGCGTTGGTATTTATGCCGGTAGCGGTCGGGATTGCCCTCGGTGGCTATCGTTTGACGGCGGATTTGGCGATCATGGATCAGCATTTGTTGGAAGCCAATTCGATCTTGAAAAAATTGCGAGCATGTAATGGTTTATTGCTGCAACCTGTCAATGTAGGAACATGGCACAGCACCGCCGACGCAGCGGCGTCAGCGCAACTCGTGCGTGTCAGCCCACAGGTGCCGCTCGCTTGGCTCAATATGACGAAGGATGCGGTCGAACTGGAAATGTCATTGGACTTCGGCATTTTTGATGGTGCCGAAATGCCGCACATCCCTTATCCTGATGAGGCCACCCGGATGAACGTGATTCGCTCAGCCGGTCGGGCGATGAACGGTACGCTGTATCAGCACGGCAATCCGTTTCACCCCTATTACTCGTTATCGAAGCGGAACAGACGCTCGGAACGGCAATCGTTTTTCGGGGATGGTAAGCCCATAGTCGAAATGGTGCCGCTGGCAAAATCGCAGGATATCTGGGGCACGGACAGAGTGATGCTGGCGGCCACGGATAGCGATGTAAAGAATAAGCGGGAGCTCACCAAAGCAGAGATGCGCGATGATAGCAATTTTACGATCAGCAGTGGTAGCAAAGTAATCGATCAAGTCGAAACGGTTTACGATAAACATACGCTGCCGGTGCGCATGGCGCCGGAAGTGACGCTGCGCGTCTTGCCTCCCTTAGCCGGGCAAGAAAATCTGGTGACGCTTGAGCTCGAATTGGTCGGCGATGGGAATGCTCTATTTCCTTTGCAAATTTCCGGCGAAGTCGCGTATCGATTAAGCGGCAAGGGCGGCACGCCAGTGATGGAATTTGTGAGTGTCCCGTTTTCGTCCGCGCGCGCCAAGCAAACCGAACTCTATAGCCAAATTGATGGTGAGCAATTTCATCTGATACGGCGTGGTTTGCCTGATATGTTGGCGGCACAAAATGCGATTCCCAAGTATTTGGATGAATTTCAGGCTGGGTTGGCATCGAAAACCGGCAGTTTGGCCGGGTATATTGCCCGAGTGATCGGCGACGGCCTGGTGCGAAAAGATGACGAGACCGGCTTATCGGCCGAGTATTACCAGCAATTTTTTGCCCAGGTCAAAGCCAACACCGATGCCGAAATGTTTTCGCATATGCTGGTAGACGGTCAGCCTTTGCGTCAGATGGCGCTGAATCCATCTTTTCTGCAGCGTGCTTTTGCCATGCGCGGACAAGCATTGAACCTATGGAATCCGGCACCGGTGTTGAGCAGTACGCTGTTTACCCCGGAAGAGGCAGTGCAATACCGCCAAGGCAGCTATCGCCCGGTATATGATGCCCAATTGCTGCATTTGATGCGGGTGCATGACCTCGTTGAATATCGGGCCTATTCGAGTGGGCAGCGGTATGATCCTATGCCCGCGCTGCTGCAACAGTGGTTGACGAGTTTGTTTGACAAGCTCGATGTCACGGTGGAAAACCGCGCCAGTTTCAGCCTCACCAATACTGTTGCTGCGCCGTTGCTGATGCGGGTGGTGGAGCAGGGTGTCGCCTACACGTATCGCTATCTTCGTCGAGACGGTTGGCAACGTTTGCGCCCGGAGAGGCTTGTTATTGAGCAATCATCGTCCTTCTCCGGCGCTGCTGCGCCCACCTTGCTTGCAACACTGGGCGCACCGCTGGAGGCGCATGAGCGTGGCCAAGTGGCGGTCGATCAACATGGTCGGCGTGAATTACTGGTGCAAATCGATGGCAACACAGTGCGACGTCCCTACACGCCACCGCCCGCGGCCTACCATACGGTTCACGCGCGCAGCGAAGATCTGGAATGCTTTCGCGCTCAGCTCGAGGCGGCACGTGCGGCATTGGCCGCCGATGCCACGGCGAACCAGCTGGAATGGGTGAGCTTGCCGGCTAAGGGTTGGGTCGCATCACGTACGCGCTATCACGACGGTGAGGAACGCGCACAACAGCAATTGGCTTGGAAGGCGGCGCAGGGAACATTATTGACGCAGGATGTCGCGCTGGCTTTGCTAGGGCGCGAACATGGCTGGAGCGAGCCACTCAGTCTTGCCATGCTGGATCGTTGCCTGACTCGCGTCAAGGGTGAACAAGCCCTGGTTGATCAATTCATGGTGCGTGCCTATGCCGAAGAAAATATGCTGGCGCGTGCCGGCGGTGACACAGTGGCCGTGGTCGCGCGCTACGAATACGGCAATGATGAAAGCAAACGCTTGACAGGCTTGCAATTTGACTGCCCGAGCGCGCCGCTGAGGGATGTGGTCGAGGACGCACTGAAACAGTGTCATGCTGAAATCGACAGAGTGACGATACAATGGAATTCTCTGGGCGAAGCGCATTTGCGCGCGTTTTACGATGCGGCTAACAGTGACTATATTGTGCCGCCGCCCGATCATGGCGCACCCTTGGTGTATCTTGGGCGGGTTGCGCGTGACCCGCATTATTATTTCACTCGTTTCGGCTTCTCACACGAATTGCTACGTTTCAACCCTGCCTTGCATGAACGGTTCGACGAGTACCAAGTCGAACACCAGCTCAGCCACGCGAAGTTGGTCACGTTGCTGGGCGCCGGTAGTATTGCCAACGGCAGTTGGCAGCAGCATGGCGACGGTGAATTTTTTTGGCTCAATGGCGACCGCCGCAGTGTGACTCCGATCGATACCTTACAGGGCCGCTTTCTGCGTGTGCACGATCAGACTGGCCTGCGGTTTGCAGAATTTTCCAGCGCTGCCGAGTTGCCGACAGCGCTGGCCGAGCGTTTGATGGCTGAAGCGGCTTTGCAAGATATACGTAGCCTACGCGCGCAATTACCTCTGGCGGGGAAGATCGCTGCTGATTTACCTATTCGTTTGGGTTATCGCTCGCCGGCGCTGGCGCTACTGGGCTGGGAACGTGCGCAAAGCACGCTTTCCCTACAAGAAATGATCACCACCTATGGCTTATATTTGCCTGCGGGAAAACAGGAGTATGCCGCCTTGGTTCAATTGCTGGACGTTCGTGAAACAGTTCTCGAGGGCATCACTATGGGCTATACGCCGACCCGAGATCGCTACGGTGAACACTACGAAATGCGCGGCCACAATGCGCAGTTGGTGGCGCTCGATTGCGCGAACGGCAGTCAGCTCGACAAGGCGCGCGAATACTTGCGGTATGGCGAAGTGATGCTGGCCGAAGCGGTGCGCTTCACCTCGTCGAGCTTGAGTTTATGGGTGTTTCCTAACGGCAATTTGTCGCCGCAACAGACGGCCCCCGAATTTGTCGTGACGACGCCTGATTTACGTTATAGCGGACGCAACAATGGCAGCGCCTGGTTTGTTCATCCGCAAGGACAAGCTTTGTCGCGCGCGGTGCTGCAATCGGAAGCAGAAATCACACAAACTTTGCAGCGGCTTGAGGCCGAGCAGTATCGTGATTTGGCTCAGCAGCAGCCGCTTTGGCTGAGCTTGCCGGCACCGGCGCTATTGACACGCCTGGGTCTGCGTGGCGAGCAACTCAATTTCAGTGGAACCGGTGACGCCTTGGTCAACGCGGTTGGCGAACGTTTCGAGCGGGTGCCGGCAGTCGATGGCAGCAGCAGTCCTTTGCTGGCCTTTTGCTATTTCCAACAGCTTGGTGCCGTGCAGCTGCCGGTATGGGTGTATCTGGGGGAAAATGAACAAATATTGACCACCGTACCGCCGTATGACCGGGAATTGCTGCATTACGAAGGAAGTCTGCCACTTCCCAACGGGGCACCATGTCATCGTCTGCGTCAGCCAAGCACGGGTGATTTGCTCGAATTGACGACCAGGGACAGCAGTCTACTGATGCCCGGCCAATATGACATCGTGCCTGGAAATCAAACTGGCTGGGAGGCTTATGTGTGTCCTGCCGCTGCGACCCCAACTGCCGTACTGCGCCTGTGGAGCCGCGCCGCGGACAGTCACACGGAACTGTACAATCGTGGCGAACGCTTTTTGGTAACGGCAGAGTTGCGTGGTCATTTCGTTTTGCATTGCAACAATGACTTGCCGCTGCAATTGACTGTCGCCGACCTGCCTAACTGGTCTGCGACGTCTGCTGGCGAGCAAAGTGACATCGTGTTTGCCAAAGCGAAAACGGCGACGCTGACATTGACGCCGTTTCCACGCGCCGGACTTGAAATCAATGGCGATGTGTATGCGAATGTGGCGCAACTCCTGCAGCGTCTGCAAAGCTACGCATCGAAGCTGCGATCAAGCTCCGTGGATTTGGCCGTATGGGCGGACCCGGTAGCCGGTATTGATGAACAAGGCGTGCCGCTGTTATTTGATGGCATGACGGGTGCCCTATGGCGTGCTCCCCGAGTCGACGGCGGGGTCAAGAAATGCTTGGGGCGGATGGCATGGTTCAGTTGCGACCGTACGCAACAGCGTGTCAGTTTTGCGATGAATACGAAACGTTCCGGTTTCGACACACCGTACGTCCAAGGCGCACGCGTCTATGAAACCGTGGCTGAAGCGGGCGGCATGCAACGCATCGGTGCGCAACTGGTGGAGCGCCTTGTGGCTGAAGAGGGCGCTATGCCGGAGTTTTTATTTGACTTGATACGCTTGCAGAATGGACAGTCGATGTCGCTGAAAGTGAACGCTCATCTGTTCGCTGTCGGTAGTGACGCCGAGTATATCAATGTGGAGCGCGGCGAATATTACTTATATGAAAAAAATGAGCGAACGCGTCTGGTTTTTGTTATTCCACCCGGTAAACAGCTATTGTTGGCACAGCGGCCGCTGGCAGACGAGAGCGGTCAAGTCTTTGTCCGCGTTACCGTGCTTGATCGCCCTGCCACAGTAGGGACCAGCCTTGCTCTCGACCGGGTGCGGCGCGGGGCAGGCAATTCGAAAGCTTGCGCTCCCGGCCCCAGCACCAGTCGCGCCCAAGCGGCCGGCCGGGCTTCCGCGGTCGACGTGGCAGCACGCCCTTTGATTAATTACCGCATGCCCGCGCAATGGTGCAGTCGCGCTACTCTGCGCAGCAATCTGGCGAATTTGCAGACTGCGTTCGAAGAACTGCCGCTCAAGTCGCAAGTTAGCAATGAGGTCACCAAATATTGGGTGCAAGCTCGCGCTCAACTCGAAGCCGAGGCGCATCAGCATTTTGCACATTTTTTATTGCCGCCACCGGCCGACGTGCGGCTCGTCAGCGAGTCCTTGGCGATTGATGATTTGCTTTCGGGGGCGGGCGGCAGTCAGAGTTTGATCATTGGCAGTGAGCCTGATGATACGGCGGCGGCGCTCAGATTCGCTCATGCGCAGTTACCCCAGTGGCGCAAGCAAGGGCAAAGTCATTTGTTGATACAGGGATTGCAGGATGAATTGTTTGGAGATGGCTTGGCCGCCTACATGCAAAATCGCGCCGTGATGCCTAAAGCCTTGAAACAGCTATTGCAGCAAAAGGATCAGGCGCTGCTGGCGCATGATCCCTACCTGTCGCCCAGCACGCCGATGTACTACGAAACGCTCAAGTTGGCAGTCGAACTCGGCATGGAGGTGCACTGCGTTGATACGCTGCTCTCCAGTGTGCCAAATAAAGATAATCCTGGATTACTGGTCAGCGGCCGTGGACAGGCGCGCACGGTCAACGATCGAGATCTCTCCATGACTGACGCGATGCAGGAAATGGCGGGTAAGACTGAAGTAAGCAATTATTTGTTTCACAAAGTGCATGCCGAAAAAATTCGCTCTGGCGAAAAATTTGTTGCCATTGTCAATGCGGTTAATGTGCATACGTCACGACCGGAACACCAGCCGTCGGGCGGCCGATATCGAGTCCGCCTCGCGGATGTGCAGGGTTTGGCCGAGCTCACCGGTGCGGTGGGCGTCACCATTGCGCCGCGTAGTGTGTTTCGCGACCGGCCGGTGCTGAGCATAGGTAGCCATTCGATTTACGGGTCCGGCACGCCATCTGTCGCTTTGCATGCACTGCAGCCGTTTTTACGCCTCGATTTCCATCCGGCTTCGGTGCGTGTACTGGCCATGGAGGCGTTTAAACGTAGCAAGATGGGGCATTCTTACGTGATCCTGCCAGCCGACGACACGGCACCGCTTAGTGTCGTGTTCCGAACGGACATGATAGACAAGGGAGCGGGGCAACTCGTGCCGATTACCGTTGACGCTGCTGGGCGTTGGCACCCTGAGTGGCCGGCGTGGCGCGAACCGATAGGCGCGCGCGAATACGATGGCGGTTTTGCTGATCGCGCTAGCTTCGAAGCGGTACTCGCGAGTAAGTTGAACCTTCAAGCGCTAACGTTGATGTTTGGACCGAGAAGTGGTCTGACCACCAGCCTCAGTGGCGCGACGTATTTACGTGGCAGTGAATTGACTAACGTTAGTCTGCGTGATGTAAATAATATGCGAGGCGCTGATTTACGCGGTGCTAATTGGCAATCCGTTACCATCAATGCGGCGACTGATTTCAGCGGTGCGCTGTTTGATCAAACGCGTATGAGCTTCAACTGGGATTCGGTCTACGCGAACCTCCTCCAGAGCGCGCCAACTGAGTGGGCCGGTCTTGTCGATCGGTATTTCAATCACCTTGGTAACCACCAACGTGGCTCCCTGCTGCTGGCGATAGAACGCATCCCTGATCTGCCGATCCGTGTCGAAGCCATGCGCAGTCTATTGGAAAAAATCAACCAGTACCCAAATTTTGATTTTTCGGTGGCGTATAACTCATTCGAAGATATCTTATTAAACCGCTCAGACGGGGCTTATTTACGGCATCCTGAGATACTTCGTTTTGTGCGCCAGCGCTTACTTCCCAGAGTGCTGGTTGACGCCGAAAAAATGGCGATCGCCAGCCCTTCAGCGGTGAAGTTTCGTTTGTTGAGCGAGATGCTGCTTGAGCCTGATGCCGCACCATTAACGCGGCACAGTGGATTGTTCAATCAGTTGATCATGCACGCGCAAGCGGCTGAATCGGTGGAGATGCAAAGCCTGGCGCGCAGCCTGGCAGATACATGGTGGGATGGCTTGCCGCTGGAAATACGTGAGTTCATCGATGAAGTCATGGACGATGCCAACGCCGCCAATGCGCATCGTTCTTTAGCGCAGCGCGTGCGTGTGCTGGCTACGGCCGATGGGACACTGTATGCGGCCATTCACGATGCAAAATTGGCGAGCATCTTGGAACAAGCGGACCGGGCAGCGGTGGAGTTGTGGGATCAGTTCAAATTTTTTGCCCGTCCGGTCGATCCGGTACGGCCTGATGCGTCACCCCAGCCGTTTGCATTTCTACGCGAACATCAACTGACAGCACTGGGAACGACCGAGCAAGTATTTAGTCGCTTACCTTTACTTGGTGCTATCTACCGCAGTATCAAAGGCCGCGTCGATACCGTCTCCTTCATCAAAGCCTTAGCTTTACCGCCGGCGCTGGAGCAAGACTTCCGGGCGGCGACTGAGGTCGGCGAGTTTAGGAACAAGCATCTTGATGGGAGTGAGGGCATGGCGACCGTACAAGAATTGTTCCATACTTCTTACATTCACACGGTGGATTTTGCGGATCGTTCGGGCGACCGCAAAACCTTGCTGCCGGACTTTGCTGCGCGGGTCTTGCGCACCTATGGCATGGAAGGGGCCTCGGCGCGTGAAAAGGGTGCTTTGATGTTTGGCATTTCAGCCTTGCTCGCGCATGTCTCGTCTAGTCATATTTTCGGTGAGGAGCTCTTTTCACCGACGCCGTTTCGGGAGTTGGCGATTGCTTTTCTGACGACGGCGGCCGAGTACAATCCGGCCGTGGTGCCGCGCAGGGTCAGCGGCTTCGCCAGTTTTACTTGGGAAGATCAATTGCGCGGTGTGCGACGCGGTAAGGTGGATGATCACACTTTGGAAGTAGCGCAGAGTTGCAGCGCTTCGATCAGCTATTCGATGCGCGAGCATGTCAATGAAAAGCTTGGCGAATTGGAACAGCAGGTCTTCTGGCGCGTCTTCCCGACCGCGTGGCGGCGTGGCTTTTGATCCGGGATAGCAGGGCGATCGCCCTGCTATCATAAAAAAAGCCGCACAGCTTACACTGTGCGGCTTTTGTATTTGCTGCGACCAAGGTCGCCGCAAACGGTATTACTTGGCAGGCGCTTCAGCAGCGACGGCACCGGCGGGTACGGTAGCGATGGCGACAGTTGCGTCATCACCGTGAACAACGGCTGTGACACCGGCTGGCAGAACCAGGCTCGATACGTGGATCGATTGACCGGCTTCCAGCGTAGCCAGATCGACCGTTACGAATTCCGGCAATTCTGCAGGCAAACAAGTGACTTCCAAATCAACCAAGACGTGGCTGATGATCGCTGCCGACAATTTCACGGCTGGCGAGACATCGGCGTTGATGAAGTGCAGTGGCACTTTGACGTGGATTTTTTGGTTAGGATCGACGCGTTGGAAATCAGCGTGCAGAACTAATTGTTTGTACGCATGGACTTGGAAGTCACGCAACAGAACTTTTTCAACTTTACCATCGACTTCGAGGTCAAGGATGGACGAGTGGAACGCTTCTTTTTTCAATGCATGGTACAAAGCATTGTGATCGAGTGTGATCGATACTGGGGCTTGTGGGCCGCCGTAGATGATACCTGGTGTTTGGCCAGCAATACGCAGGCGGCGGCTCGCTCCGGTCCCCTGTTCTTTGCGTGCAAATGCGATAACTTTCATGGTGTTACTCCAAAATATGCAAGAGTCAACTTGCGGTTTTGCATGCCCGCGACCAGGCACACAGAAAAAAGCGCGGTCAGCAACACTGCATGACCGCGCCGAAAAAAATCTTAGTCGGTAAACAAAGAGATCACCGATTCACCCTTGGTGATGCGGCGGAAGGTTTCTGCTAACAGACTGTCACATGACAGTTGGCGGATTTTCGGGCAAGCGCGCGCTGCTTCCGACAAAGGAATCGTATCGGTGACGACCAGTTCATCGAGTGGCGACTGCGAGATACGCTGTATCGCCGGGCCGGACAAGACCGGATGCGTGCAATACGCCAATACTTTTTTCGCGCCACGTGCTTTCAATACTTCGGCGGCTTTGGTCAGCGTGCCGGCGGTATCGACCATGTCATCCATGATCACGCAATTGCGACCTTCGACTTCACCGATGATATTCATCACCTCCGACACATTGGCTTTCGGACGACGCTTGTCGATGATCGCCAAGTCACAGCCGAGGCGTTTGGCCAGTGCACGGGCACGTACCACGCCACCGACGTCAGGCGACACCACCAATAAATCATCGTAGTTTTTGGCGACCAAATCGCCGAGCAAGATCGGTGAAGCGTAAATATTATCAACCGGGATATCGAAGAAACCTTGAATTTGATCGGCATGCAAGTCCATGATCAAGACGCGATCGACACCGGCTTCTTCGAGCATGTTCGCCACCACCTTGGCCGAGATGGCCACACGTGCGGAGCGCGGACGGCGATCTTGGCGGGCATAACCGAAATATGGAATCGCTGCCGTGATGCGACCAGCCGAAGCGCGTTTGAGTGCATCGACCATCAACATGATTTCCATCAGGTTGTCGTTGGTTGGCGCGCAAGTCGATTGCAACACAAATACATCTTTGCCGCGGACATTTTCATTGATCTCGACCATGACTTCACCGTCGGAGAACTTGGAAACATCGGCTTTACCGAGAGGAATGCCCAGTTGCTTGGCTACACCGGCAGCCAATGCAGGATTGGCATTGCCAGTGAAAACCATCATGTTGTCATTTGCGCGCGCGTTTGCCATGGCGAGACCTATCGGCTGAAGGTGAGGGGCTCTGATCATTTTGCATAGACTTTTTGCAAACAATCAAATCTGAAAGTGAAAAAGCCGCCGCACAATTTATGCGGCGGCTTTAATTTAATGGCAGGGGAGGAAGGATTCGAACCTTCGCATGCCGGAATCAAAATCCGGTGCCTTAACCAACTTGGCGACTCCCCTACACAACCGTTTGTCTGTCGTCCGGAATTTGTCGCTATTTTAACGGCAAATCGGCATCAGACCAAATTCTTTTTTACTTCACTAAGTCTGCCATCGGGTGGCGACTCAATGATTTTGCTTTCCAAGCTGTCCAGCGCTGCGGCATTTTCGCTATCACCTCATCGGCTTTCGATTGCTCGAAAAAAGCGCAAAAAACACAAGCTCCTGAACCCGTCATCTTTGCGTTGCCGAATTGTGACAGCCATTGTATGGCTTCGTCAACTACCGGAAACATTGCGCAGGCAATTGTTTGCAGATCATTTTTCCAATGCATTTCAGCAGTGCTGGAAAAGTCCGTTATTCTGACGGGCTTCGTGTCTCTTGTCAACTCCTTGGATGAAAATATTGCAGGAGTAGGTATTTGTACCCCAGGTTCTATCACCACGAACCAGCACTCTGGCGTCGTGATCGCCTGTAATTGTTCACCCACGCCTTCGGCAAAGGCATTTTCACCGAACAGAAAAAACGGCACGTCGGCACCGAGCTGCAAACCCAAGTCCATCAGTTGCGTGCGTGACAATCCGGTAGCCCACAGGTGGTTGAGAGCGATCAGGGTAGTGGCAGCATCGGACGAGCCGCCGCCCAAGCCGCCACCCATGGGCAGCACCTTGTGCAGCGTCAGATCGGCCCCTAAGCGGCAGCCGCTGGCTTGCTGTAGCAAGCGCGCGGCGCGCACGATGAGGTCGCTGTCGGCCGGTACGCCGGCGATGTCATTGCTGCGAATAATCGCGCCATCGTCGCGTACGGCAAAGTCCAGCGTATCGCCATGGTCAAGCAATTGAAACGCAGTTTGCAGCAGATGATAGCCATCGGCGCGCCGGCCGGTAACATGCAGAAATAAATTGAGTTTGGCCGGGGCCGGGCAGTGCTCTAAACGCAGGTGCATGATAGTAAGCCAAATTAGTCAAACGTCATTCAAGGGGCCGAGGCAGTCGGGGGCGCAAGGTAGATGCTGAGGTGAACGGCCCCGGCGGTGGCGGTATCACGTTGCAGTTCCAGGCGTTTCGGTAACTGGCCATCGTCTTGCCAGCTCAGGTAGCGCAGGGTCCAGCCATCGACTTGATAGCGCTGCCCGTTGGCGTTGGTGCTGACAGCGACGCGCGCACCACCGCCAGACTCACGCACAAAGCCTTGCAACCAGTCGCGTAGCCCGGTTACCGGCAGCGGCCACTGCAGGGCCTCGGCCACCAGCAGGTCGAGATTGGCGGCACGGCGTGGCGCTTGGTCGGCGCGTTCCAACATGGCACCGTCGGCGTCGGCGCTGATCTTGGCGACGGTCGATCCCAGCGGCGAGCTCAGTGTCAGTTGTAACTGCGAACCTTCTTGCTCCCAGTCGAAATTACCGGGCAAAAATTGTGGCTTATTGTCTTGCTCATAGTGCAGCGACATTTTTCCGCTCAAATGGATGTGCTCTTGGTAGCTACGTGCCGGGCTGGTGCCGAGGCTAGCGCTGGCGTCGCGTGTGGCGAGCGGTGTCAGGCTGCTGCAGGCGCTTAACAACAACGTCAGCAGCGCGCCGGCGAGGGTCAGCGGCAGTGAAACACGGTCGATAGTGAGAGGCATGGAACGCAGTATCAAAAAAAGCCACGCGCCGCCGTTTTACGAGCGGCGCGTCGGCGTGGTCAATCGTGGATGTTGAGACGTTTGAGCGTACTGTTGAGCGCCGCGTTGTCGGGCGCTTTGGCACGGGCGGCGCGCCAAATTGTGAGTGCTTCATCTTTTTTGCCCAGGCTGAGCAAGACCTCGCCGAGATGCGCGGCGATATCGGCGTCGGGCCGCAAGGTATAGGCGCGTTGCAGGGTTTTAGCGGCATCGTCGAGCAAATTGAGGCGGAAATACGCCCAACCCAGACTGTCGAGTATGAACGGATCATCGGCCGCCAACTGATTGGCTTTCTGGATTAAATTCAGTGCTTCGGTCAGTTGGATATTGCGATCGGCATACGAGTAACCGAGTGCATTGTAGGCATGCTGACTGGTGGGCGCGACGGCGATCACGCGGCGCAGTAATTGCTCCATCTGCGCATACTCTTGCTGCGACTCGAGCAGCATCGCAAAATCGTACATCAGATCGGGATTTTCGGGATGCGCCTTGATGGCTGCTTGCAGTACTGTCGCTGCCGTCACCGTGCGACCACCATCGCGCAGCAGTTGCGCCTCGGTTTGGCGCGCCTGTATTTGCTCTTCCGGGGTGGTGGTTTTCAAGTCTTTGAGCAAGGCGAGGGCGCTATCGAGTTTGCCATCTTTAGCCAGCAAATTCGCGCGCCGCAACTGCACATTGAACCAGACTGGGTTTCTCCCTTCGAAGGCATCGACTTTCGACAGCCAATCTTGGGCGGCGGCGTAATCTTTGCGTTCGATGGCGATGCGCGCCAGATTGATCAGGGCGTTGCTGACGTCGCGATCTTCACTGGTACGTTCGACTGTTTTTAAAAAACGCAGGAAATAGGTTTCCGCATTGCTGAACTGATTTTTTTCCAAGGCCAGCATGCCCAAGGTGTAGATGGCATTGAGGTCGTCCGCTTTTTCATGCAGCAGCCATTCGAATTCGGCTGCGGCCAGATCGAGCTGCTTCAAATCGATCAAGATGCTGGCATAGGCCAGGCGAACATCGCGCGCGCCCGGATTTTTTTTCAAAAATGCCGCCAGTGCCGTGGCCGCTTGTGGCTGCGGTGAGGCTTGCGCGATTGTCAGTATCGCCAGTTGCGAATCGGGCCGTGCCGCCAGCATGGCGCTGGCTTCACTGATGGCGCGTTGGCTGTCGCCCTTGTTGTAGGCACCCTGCGCCAGCGCTAAATGCGCTTCCGGAATCGCCTTGTAGGGGGCCAGGGTTTCTTCGAGCATATCGAAGGCGGCGTTTTTATCGCGTGCGCGTGCCAGCAGTCGCTGTGCTTGCAGCATGATCACCGGATACTGCGCGGCATCGGCATTTTTCAAGCGTTCGGAAAATACGCTGCGGATTTCCGAGAGATTATTGTTCATCACCATGAAGCCGAGATAATACTGTGCTGCTTCATTCGATTCCGGTGCCAGTTCGCGCCACAAGCGTATCGCCGCCAGCGCTTCGCCGGCTTGTTTCACCGATAGCGCGATCTCGGCTGAGCGGCGCGCCAGCCGCGGATCGCGCGTTTGCTGTGCCGCCCCCATCAGGGTGACGTAGGCAGCTTGCCAACTGCCGCGCTGATAAGCGATTTCGGCAGTCAGGATTTTGTACAGTAATTCGTCGCTCAGTGCGACTTTCGGCAAGCCTTCCTGATTTTCAGCCGCGGCCGTGGCAGTGCCGTTGAGGTCTTTGTCGGCCGCCAGCGCAGACTGGGCCGCCGCTTCGGCATGATGTGCCTGTTCGGTTTGGGTTCCGCCATGGCCACCGAAGCCGGCACAGGCCGATAACAGCGCGACACAACTGAGGGTAGCTGCCGGACGGAGTGCGGCTACAATGGAGGTGCTGACAAAAGCTGAAAGTGTTTTCAAAACGTATCCGGAATAAACTGTGATGGCTGATTTTACGCTGAAGTAATCATGGTGTGTGGTCAACGACCGCGCTACTCTGTATCAAATTGCGCAGGTTTGGAAACAGTAACTATCTATAAAGTTCATAATCATGCCTGAATTACCTGAAGTTGAAGTAACACGTCGCGGTTTGGCCCCCCATCTGAGTGGTCGCCGCGTCACTGCCGTGGTCATGCGCCGCGCCGGTTTGCGCTGGCCGTTTCCGCTCGATTTGGCGGCGCTGCTGCACGACAGAAGCATCGTTTCGGTCGGTCGACGTGGCAAATATTTATTATTACATTTTAATCATGGTACGGTGCTGATTCATCTTGGTATGTCCGGACATTTGCGCATCTTGCCAACTGGCACAGAGGCGGCCAAGCATGATCATATTGATATTGTCGTTGGTGATCACTTACTGCGTATGTGTGACCCGCGCCGCTTCGGTGCCGTGCTCTGGCATCCGGACAGTGCCGGGCCACTGGCACAGCATGCTTTGCTGCGCGGCTTGGGGGTCGAGCCGCTTGAGGAGGGCTTCGACGCCGAGCTCTTGTATCGCGCCACGCGCGGCCGCAGCGCCTCGATCAAACAAGCCTTGTTAGCCGGTGATGTGGTGGTCGGGGTGGGGAATATCTATGCTTCTGAGAGTTTGTTCAAGGCCGGCATTAACCCTAAAATTGCCGCCGGCCGCATCGCTCTGGCGCGCTATGCGCTGCTGGTCACGGCAATTCGTGAAACCTTGGCGGCGGCCATCGTGCAAGGCGGCAGCAGTCTGAAAGACTTTATCGGCGTCAATGGCCAGAGCGGTTATTTTCAGCAGAATTATTTCGTCTATAACCGTGCCGGTGCTGCTTGCCGTATTTGCAATAACGAGGTGCGGCAAATTCGTCAGGGCCAGCGCAGCAGCTTTTATTGTGCACATTGTCAAAAATAAAACACTTTTGAGCTGGGATTAACATCTGTTGACTGGTTTTGTACGTATTTTTCAATACTTCCCTATATACTGTTCCAACTAAGAAATTTACTGAGGGAAACATGAGCAATCTGGTTCAAAAATTCCAAGAGTACAGCGAATGGCGCCGAGGTGTCGCCTCCACCCTCGAGCAATATCGTGCCTGGATAAATGGATCGGATTTGGCCGACGCCGCGGCAGACCAACGTCTGTTACGACTCATGGAGCGCTTGGTCGATGATAAACTGACGATTGCCTTTGTCGCCGAGTTTTCGCGCGGCAAATCGGAATTGATCAATGCAATTTTTTTCGCCGACTACGGCCAACGTATTTTGCCCTCTTCGGCCGGTCGCACCACCATGTGCCCGACCGAGTTACTGTACGACGACACGATTCCTCCTTGTATTCGTCTACTGCCGATAGAAACCCGCGCCCAAGCGCAATCGACCAGTGAATACAAAGGCCAAAGTCATGTTTGGACGGTCTTGCCGCTGAATATACAGTCCGGCGATGGTATGCTTGAAGCCTTCAAACAAGTCAGCCTGACCAAAAAGGTCAGTGTCGAAATTGCCAAGTCGTATGGCTTATTCGATGAAGAAGACCCTGATGCCGCGCTGGAGATGGATAGTGATGGCTTGGTTGAAATTTCCCGCTGGCGCCATGCCATCGTCAATTTCCCCCATCCTTTACTCAAAGAGGGCTTGATCATAGTCGATACCCCAGGGCTCAACGCCATCGGTACCGAACCCGAGCTGACCCTCAATCTGATCCCGAATGCCCACGCCGTGTTGTTCATCTTGGCCGCCGATACAGGCGTGACCAAGAGCGATATCGATGTCTGGCGCAATCACATAGGCAGCGGGCCAGGTCGTATGGTGGTGCTCAATAAAATCGACAGCATGTGGGATGAATTGCGCACGCCGGAAGAAATCGAAGCGCAATTGGTACGCCAAGTCAGCACCGTCGCGCACACCTTGGGACTGGGAGAGAAGCAAGTGTTTCCCGTCTCGGCACAAAAAGGCTTGGTGGCAAAAATCAATAAGGATGCACCGCTGCTGGCCAAGAGCCGTTTACCGACGCTGGAATATGCTTTATCGAAGGAATTGATTCCCTCCAAGCAGGACATCATTCGGGCCCAAATGGTTGCGGAAATTCATGAAATCACCCACGCACAGCAAGCGCTGGTCGCGGCGCGCAGTCGCAGCGTGGTCGAGCAAATGTTGGAACTCACGAGTTTGCGCGGCAAAAACATGAATGTGATCGAACACATGATGCGTCGAGTCGATGCCGAGAAAAAAGAATTCGATGCCAGTTTGATACGTATGCAGGGCACCCGTGCCGTGTTTACGCGCTTGTCGACTGAGGTGTATACCAGCTTGGGCATGGATATTTTGCGCGAAGAAATACGCAAAACGCGCTCGGCCATGGAAAACAGTTATTTGTCTATGGGCTTGCGTGAAGCAGTCAGACAATTTTTTGCACAGATTAAGCTTAATTTACTCACCTCAAATCAAAAGACCGATGAAATTTCCGAGATGATGGTCGTCATGTATAGAAAATTTTCCACCGAACATGGCTTGGCACTGACTGCGCCGATGCCATTTTCGCTCGATAAGTACATCAAAGAACTTGAGGCCATCGAAGCTGTTTATCAAAAGCAATTTTCCACTACCACCATGCTGACCAATACACGCGTGGCTTTGGTGCATAAATTTTTTGATTCGGTTGCGGCCCGTGTGAAGCAAAATTTTTTACAAGCCAATAAAGATGTCGAAGCTTGGCAAAAGGTAGTGATGGCACCGCTGGAAGCGCAAATTCGTGAGCATAAGGGGCAATTGAAAAACCGCATGCAATCGATACAGCGCATCCATGTTGCCACCGATAGCTTGGAAGATAGAATTGCCTCATTCGTAACGATGCAGCAAGAAGTCGATGCGCAAAAAGCCCAGCTGACTTTGCTTGAAGAGAATTTAAAAAATGCTTTGTTTGCCGATTTGAATAAGTTGAAGATTGCTGCCTGATTTAATGAAAGCTCGTATTGCGGCCGTCGCCGCCGCCCAATTCACCCACCCTGAGTATCTCGATCCGAGTTTTTCCCACGCCCTGATAAGGTGGCAAAAAAGCGCCGGTCGGCATGCCTTGCCTTGGCAACAAAGCCGCGCCGCCTACCGCGTTTGGCTGTCAGAAATCATGCTGCAGCAAACCCAGGTGACGGCGGTGATTCCGTATTATCAAAAATTTTTGCACAGCTTTCCCACCGTACAAGCGCTGGCAGCCGCACCGGCGCAAGCGGTGATGGAGCATTGGAGCGGCCTCGGCTACTACACGCGGGCGCGGAATTTACACCAATGCGCCAAACAAGTGGTGGCTGAGTATGCCGGCGAATTTCCAGCCGATCCAGGCTTGCTGGCGCAATTGCCTGGCATCGGTCGCTCGACTGCCGCAGCGATTACGGCATTTTCTTATGGCACCGTGGCGGCTATTCTCGACGGTAATGTGAAGCGGGTGTTTGCCCGAGTGTTTGGTATTGCCGGTTATCCCGGCAGCAAGCCGGTTGAAACCCTGATGTGGCAACGTGCCGAAGCCTTGTTGCCAGAGACTGAAATTGAAGCCTATACGCAAGGCTTGATGGACCTCGGTGCCACCGTCTGCACCCGTAGTCGACCGCAATGTGGGATTTGTCCTATGCAAGCCCGCTGTGTAGCTTATGCGCAAGATCGTACCGCAGAACTGCCGACCAGAAAACCAAAAAAAGCGCAAAGGCACAAGCAAGCCTTGATGCTGGTAATGATCAACGATCGCCAGGTTTTGCTGGAACGCCGCCCTGACAGCGGTATCTGGGGTGGCTTGTTATCGTTGCCGGAATTTGATGGTATGCAGGAACACGATGAGGCTACGCACGCCGCGGCCCAGCTCGACCCGGCCTTACACACGTTGATTGCCCGCTTCGGCCAAGCCGCAGCCTTGCGCCCCTTGCCACCGATAGAGCATGTGTTTACCCATTTCAAATTACACATACAGCCTTGTTTGGTTGAGTTGCACCAACGCTATCATTTTGCCGGACAAGACCAGTATGTGTGGACCAATTTAAGCGAGCTGGCGACGGCGGCCTTGCCGGCACCGATCAAGACACTGTTGTTATCGCTACAGCACGAAGCCGAGCCGGCTGGCTATCCTTCTTAATCAGCGGGAGCTGACCGTGTCCTTGCGCCACCTGCTCGTCGTCTTGTTATTCGCCTGTGCTGGCTTGCCGGTGCAGGCTGGCACGGTGCTGCGCGCCTGTCGCTTGCCCGATTTTCCGCAAGAAGTACGCTGCGGTCAGATTGAGCGTGCGCTCGACCCAGCTGCGCCGCAGGGCAAGAAAATCACCGTGCACTACGTGGTGCTGCCCTCGCAAGATAAAAATAAACTCAGCGATGCCGTGTTTCTGCTGGCCGGTGGGCCAGGTCAGAGTGCCATCGCGCTGGCAGCCACTGCTCAGGCCTTGTTGGGTCGGCTCAATCAGCGTCGTGACTTGGTGTTCATCGATCAGCGTGGCACTGGCCGCAGCGCGCCGCTGAATTGTCCGAGCTCGGCAGGCGATGCCGGCTTGGCCAGTTTGCCGCAAAGCTTGGCGCAAGCGCGATCCTGCCTGCAACAATTGCAAAGCTTGCCGTATGGCGATTTGCGTTTTTTCAGCACCAGCATTGCCGTGCAAGATATCGAGGCGGTGCGCTTGCAATTAAGCTATCCGCGTATCAATGTGCTCGGTATCTCTTACGGTAGCCGGGTCGGTTTGGAATACCAGCGCCAATTCCCGCAGGCGCTGCGGCGTTTGGTGCTCGATGGCGTGGTAGCACCGAGCTTGGGCTTGCCGAATCAGGATGCGCAAGTGGCGCTCGATGCCGTGTTTGCCGATTGCGCTAAACAAGCAGCCTGTGGTGCCAGCTATCCGGACTTGCCGCGGCGCTGGAAAGAATTGCTCAATAGCTTGCCCCGTCCGATACGCCTGACCCATCCCCGCCTGGGCACCCCCCTGCAGTTGACGATGCGGCGAGAAATCTTGCTCAATCTGGTACAAACCAGTTTGTACCAAGCCGAGCAGGCGGCCGCCTTACCGTATTTAATCAGTGCCGCGTGGCGCGGTGACTTCGCCCCGCTCATCACCGTCAGTGCCGCCACCAATGCCGCAACTGCCGGCGCAATCGCCGACGGCATGCACTTCTCAGTTTGGTGTAGCGAAGCCTATGCGCGCCCCTTGGCCGCACCGCAGGATGACTTCGATGCCAATACTCGGCAGTTTTACGATCAAGTCTGCCGCGACTGGCCGCGTGCCAACATCCCGGCAGGTTTTTTTACACTGCCTGCGGCCGCCTCACCGGTATTGCTACTGAGCGGCGGCATCGATCCGGTCACGCCGATACGGCATGGTGCCGCGGTCAGCGCGGCACTCGGCCCACTCGCCTTGCATCTGACACTAGAGCATGCCGGCCACGGCATGCTGGCACAAGGCTGTGTGCGTGAGCTGGTATTTCATTTCATCGATGCCGCCACGGCTGCCGCTGCCCTTGAACTTGGTACCGGCTGCCTGCGGCCGATTCCGCGCGCGCTGGCGTGGCAGCCGCTGACACCGGCGGGTTTGCCATGATAGAAATCGATGATGTCGTTAAACACTTTAGGCTGCCGGCCCCTGGTGTGATGGGCTGGTTCGGGCGCGGCCATGCTGCCACGGTCGCGGCCGTCAATGGCCTGAGCCTGCGTGCCGAGGACGGCTGCATCACCGGCTTATTGGGGGCCAATGGTGCCGGCAAAACCACCGCCCTGCGCATGGTGGCCGGTTTGCTGGCACCCGATCGCGGCACGCTGCGCGTCGATGGCCTAGCCGTTTGTGCCGGACAGGTGAGCACGCAAGCGCGGTTAGGAATTTTATCTGACGCCCGCGGTTTGTACCCACGCTTAAGCGCGCGCGAAAACATTGAATACTACGGCTTATTGCATGGCATGTCGGCGGCGGCGGCGCGACGACGCTGTGAGCAACTGGCGCACTGGCTCGATATGGGCCATTTGCTCGAGCGTCGCTGTGCTGGTTTCAGTCAGGGTGAACGCATGAAAACGGCGCTGGCACGCGCCTTAGTGCATGATCCGCACAATATTATTCTCGATGAACCGACCAATGGTCTTGATGTGCTCGCCAATCGTGCTTTGCGCGAATTTTTACGTTGGCTACGTGCGCCCGAAGGCGGTGGAAAATGCATTATTTTTTCTACTCATATCATGCCCGAGGTTGAGCGTTTGTGCGATCGCGTGGTGGTGATTGCCGCCGGTCGCACCGTCGCCGAGGGTAGCGTGGCACAATTACTGGCGCAGGCGCAGGAAGCAGATTTTGAAGATGCCTTCGTCAAGCTGGCGTTCGCCGATACGATGGCCGAGCGCGCGGGGGGACGATGAAACGCAGCCTGATTATCGTGCGCAAAGAATTGCTCGATGCGCTGCGTGACCGCCGCACTTTGTTGACCGCACTGCTCAGTTCCATGTTGGCCGTGCCTTTATTGTTATTGATTTTTTCAGTTCTGCTGGCCCAAATGGAAAGCCAAGACGAGCGTCGCAGTGTGCTGGTAGTTGGTATCGCAGCGGCACCCGAATTGGAAAATTTCATCTTACGCAATGCTTATCAAATTGTGCCGGCACCGGCCGATTATGTCGCTAAATCGCGCAGTAAAGAACTCGACGCGCCGGTCTTAATCATACCGGCCGATTTTTCAAAAAAACTCGCCGCCGGTGAAAAAGTCAGTTTGGAAATTGCCTATGACAGCGGCAACCGCCCGGCCCAGTTCGGAGTCCGCGCACTGCGCCGCTTGTTGACTGCCTATGCGCAGGAAACCACGCTGCGTTTGCTGAGCCTGCGTGGCGTATCGACAGAATTGCTGCAGATGGTAGAGATCCGCGAACGCAATGTGCAGGCGGCCGAAAGCCGCAAAGGCAGCTTGACCGAAATGTTGCCGATGATGGTCATGATGGCCATCGTCATCAGTGGCATGGTCGCTGCCATCGATAGCACGGCCGGCGAACGCGAGCGCGGTTCACTCGAACCCTTGATGATGAATCCCTTGAGCGGTACGCAATTGGCGCTCGGTAAATGGGGCGCGGTGACACTGCTGAGTTGGACTGTGGCAAGCTTAACAATCGCCAGTTTTTTTCCGGCGCAGTGGCTGCTGCGCAGTGATACCCTGCGTGCCGAGTTCCAGTTCGGTCCAGCTGATGCGGGGAATTTTTTATTAATCCTGCTGCCGCTGGCGGCCTTAGTGGCGGCACTACAAATTGCGATTGCACTCGACTGTAAAACTTACAAGGAAGCGCAAGTCAGAAATCAGCTCGTGACGATCTTGATACCCTTGGTCAGTTTACTGCCTGTGCTGTTCCCCGGCCGCGAACCGACTTGGTTTCAATGGCTGCCGGTGCTGGCGCAAAACCAAATGATGAACCAAGTGCTGAAGGGACAGCCACCCACACTGGCGGCGTTGCTGGCGGCCGCCTTGGTGTGCGCGGTGCTGACGCTGTTGGTGTTGTATCGCATCGCGCGTAAGATGCGCCGGGTCGTGTTGGAAGGCTGAAAGTTTTTCCAGCAGGCTACAATCATTCCTCTCAAATTAATGCTGAATTTTTTTGGTGAAAAAATTTTCTCAGTATCAATTTTCCTTCAAGTAATTTCCATAAATTGCGACACAGCATTTAAAAAAATGCTGTGGGTAAACTCCGCGTGCAGTGAAATTTCCCACTCAGAAATTTAATTTTTCGCCCCTGTTGCTGGCTTGCGACGAAATTATTCTTGATGTGCTGAACGGTCAACAAATAGCCTATTTTTCTATATTTTTAATATTTTAAAATTGACAATTATTTTGCGCGGTCGCTAAATATCTGAGATAGATCTTTTTACATCAGCTTATTTTTATCAGTTTCTTTTGTTTGGTTTCCTCCAATCAACTGCTGAGAGAATTCCATGAAAAATAGTCGTCACCTGCTTGTTTGCCGATTCAATTTTCGGCCAAGCATACTGAGCATTTCCCTGTGTTTCATGCCCACTGCAGCGATCGGTGTCACGCCTTTGAATGCGACCATCGTCAATGGTCAAGTGGTGATCACGCAAAACGGTAAGGTGATGACGGTGACCAATAGCCCGAATGCCATCATTAAATGGAATGGCTTCAATATTGCTGTCGATGAGGTCGTCCGATTTGCCCAGCAGAATGCCAATAGCGCGGTATTGAACCGTGTCAGTGGCGTCGCACCGAGCAGCATCTTGGGTACGCTGACTTCGAATGGGCGGGTATTTTTAATCAATCCTAACGGCATCGTATTCGGTGCCGGTGCGCGCGTCGATACGGCGGGCTTAGTGGCATCAACGCTGGCATTGAGTGATAAAGATTTTCTTAATGGGAATTATTCATTTCAAAAAAACGGCCTGGGAGAAAACGTCACCAACAACGGCACGCTGATCAGCAATGCCGGCAGTATCGCCTTGCTCGGCAACACGGTACAAAATAATGGCATCATCAAAGCCGATCACGGCAGCATCATGTTATTGGCCGGTCAAAGTGTCACCTTAGTCGATATCTATAATCCGGCCTTGTCACTGGTGGTGACGGCACCGGACAATAAAGTGATTAATCTGGGGTCATTGCTTGGCAATGGCTTGAAGGCGGCCTTGATTGCGCATGACATCCAAGTATCGGGGCTTATTAATGCCAATACTGCGGCGCTCAATGAACATGGTGAGGTGGTGATTAAAGCCAGTGGCACGGCGTATGTTGATGGCACGATTACAGCCACCAACGCCGCTGCGTTAGCATCGATCAATTTACCTGATCCGAGTACGCAAAAACGCTGGCAAAACGCGCAGCAAGACGCCAACTATGGTAAGGGCGGGCAAGTTCAGATACTGGGAGAAACGCTCACCCTGACCAGCACGGCACAGCTCAATACTTCCGGCAGGTTAGGCGGCGGCAGTATATTTCTAGGCGGTGGCTATCAAGGGAAAAATGCCGACCTGCCCAATGCCTTAACGACGACTGTCGCGCCCGGTGCAACACTGCATGCCGATGCGCTGGAGTATGGTCATGGTGGTGAAATTATCGTTTGGTCTGATAAGCAAACCCATGCCGGCGGGACGCTGACCGCACGCGGCGGGCTGCTCGGTGGGGATGGTGGTTTGGTAGAAACCTCCGGTAAGCAGAGCTTGAATGTCGCCGACATCAGCGTCGATGCGAGCGCACGCAATCACAGCGCTAGCAACGGCACTTGGTTGATGGATCCGACAAATATTACTATCGTTTCTGGTGCTGCCAGCGGTGGTGGTTTTAATGTTAGCAGCGTTAAAGATGGGGATATCAATGCCGCCTTGAATGGCGGTACCAATGTCGTGATCGATACGCATATCAATAACACGACTGGTAACGTCGGCAATGTGCTTTTCAGCGGCACAGCCGATGCAGGCGGTGCAGCGATCATTAATAAAACTTTGGGTGGAAACACGAATTTGACCGTCAATGCCGACCAAAATATTACTCTCGATGCCGGCGCCCGCATTCTTGCCAGCGGCATCGGTACGCTCAATGTCGCACTCAATACGCGCGCCAACAGCAGCCTCATCACCGATCTGGGTGGTTTAAGCATCAATGGCGTGGCCGGTGTGCAGACCATACAAACGAATGGTGGCAACGTCAATTTCAACGGCGGGGTCGGTGGCACACTCGGTATCAGCAGCATGTATATGAATAACGGTCAAATTTCGACACAAGGCGGCGATTTCAATCTCAATGCCAGCAGTTCAAAATCAACGGTTGATGTGGGTAACAGTATTCTCTCTATTAACAGCTCCAACATTGCTGTGGCGGCCGGCGGCGTCACCATCAATGGAAACTTCGACGCCAATACTGCCAGCGCTGGTCAATACAGCGACATGTTTTTGTCTGCGTCAACCATCAAGGCGACCGGCAGCAAGCCTATTAATATCACGCTCTCGCATGATAACAATGCCACCTTCACCAACTACGGTATGTATATCAACAATGCCTCGACGATACAGCATGATGGCAGTGGAGATATTACGTTGATTAATTCGCATCAGCGTCTTGGTGTGGCCGGCGATGGCGGTGGGCCGGTAAACAATACAGCGATCTACGTGCGCAATAGCAGCCATATTTTACAAAATGGCAGCGGCAATATCACCATCGATGCCGCCGCCGGTGACGTCTACCGCAATGCCGCACCGTTTCGTATGATTGACCTCACCGATAGCATCGTGGCGGTGAATGGTGATGTCAATATTCATATGCCGGTTAATAATATTTACGATATCACCACCGGCACGTATAAAAATACCGGTTTGGATGTGGGCTTGTATGGAACTATCGGCGGGAACAATGTTTCGCTGACGACGAATAACGACAAGTTGAAATCGTCAGAACTGGTGCTCAATCAATTGACGATTAACGCCCATAATAATCTGACACTGGAGGGCAGTGGCATCATACAAAATACCGGTGTCAATAACCCTGCACTCAATCATTTCAATGTCGGCGGTACCGTTATTTTCACGCCGGTTGGCGTGGTAGTCGATGTCGGTGGTGCCGCGGCGAAGGCCAATGATACCTCGGGCATCAGTGATGGATTTTTGACGGCCTTGGGCGGGGCAAATATATTTGCTATCGATCTCAGTCAAGCGAGTGGCGTGAATTTTAATCCAGGTAATACGGTCAATTTTACCAAGGGCATCAGCATCAGCTCCACCAGCGCTACCGTTCCCTTCAATGTTACTGGGACATTGAGCGGACAAACTGTGAGTATTGCTACCAGCGGGCCAGTGTCGGTCAGTGGGACGGTTCACAGTGTTGCCGGCACCAGTATCACGGCTAACTCTTTGACGGAAACAGCTAGCGGCAGCATCAGCAGCAGCGCTGGTAATGTGCTGATAGCAGGAACGACGGTGACTGATGTCGCTGGTGCGGCCAATTCCGCAGGAAACAATGTGACCATAGGTAGTGTCACGAGTAGCACGACCGTTGAGGGTACGAGTGCTCTCACAGCCGGTCAACAAGTGATTATTCTCGGCATACCGGTGACGGTGGCGGCGAATAGCACCTTAACTGGTAATAACGGTATCAGTGTCATCAGCGGAGGTGACGCCACCATCGCCGGTACGCTCAGCGGTGGTGCTGGTGCTGCGAGCTTGAATGCAGCCGGTGCGATGATGGTTGCTGGCGGTAGCGTAGCCGGTGCAACGGGTGTCACGATAGTCGGTGTTAATAGCACCGAAGTTGATGGTGCAGCTAACAGCAGCGGTGGCTTGGTAACGATTGGTAATGCCGCCAGCAACGCACCGGTCACCTTGGGTAGTACTGGCACGGTGACCGCGCAAAGTGTCAAGATCAATGGTGCCGCGAATGTAACGGTAGCCGGTGTCGTCAACAGCGTCGGTGATGCCTTAGTCAGCGGTAGCAATGTGCAGGAAGCAGCCAGCGGCAGCGTCAACAGCAGCGCTGGTAATGTGCTGATGGCAGGAACGACGGTGACTGATGTTGCTGGTGCGGCGAACTCTACAACGGGCAATGTGACGATAGGCAGCGTGACGAGTAGCACGACCGTTGAGGGTACGAGTGCTCTCACAGCCGGTCAACAAGTGATTATTCTCGGCATACCGGTGACGGTGGCGGCGAATAGCACCTTAACTGGTAATAACGGTATCAGTGTCATCAGCGGAGGTGACGCCACCATCGCCGGTACGCTCAGCGGTGGTGCTGGTGCTGCGAGCTTGAATGCAGCCGGTGCGATGATGGTTGCTGGCGGTAGCGTAGCCGGTGCAACGGGTGTCACGATAGTCGGTGTTAATAGTACCGAAGTTGATGGTGCTGCGAACAGTAGCGGTGGCTTGGTAACGATTGGTAATGCCGCCAGCAACGCACCGGTCACCTTGGGCAGTACAGGAACAGTGACCGCGCAAAGTGTCAAGATCAATGGTGCAGCGAATGTGACGGTAGCTGGTGTAGTTAACAGCGTCGGCGACGCCTTAGTCAGCGGTAGCAATGTGCAGGAAGCAGCCAGCGGCAGCGTCAACAGCAGCGCTGGTAATGTGCTGATAGCAGGAACGACGGTGACTGATGTCGCTGGTGCGGCTAATTCCGCAGGAAACAATGTGACCATAGGTAGTGTCACGAGTAGCACGAAAGTGGAAGGTACGAGTGCGCTGAAGGCCGGTCAACAAGTGATCATTCTCGGCATACCGGTAAATATCGCGGCGAACAGCACACTGACCGGCGCACAGGGTATCAACGTCACCAGCGGTGGTGATGCCACCATCGCCGGCACGCTCAGTGGTGGCGCTGGTAGCGCGAACTTGAATGCAGCGGGTGCGATGATGGTTGCCGGCGGCAGCGTAGCCGGTGCAACGGGTGTCACGATAGTCGGTGTTAATAGCACTGAAGTTGATGGTGCAGCTAATAGCAGCGGTGGCCTGGTCACCATCGGTAATGCGGCTAGCAGCGCACCGGTGACCTTGGGCAGTACAGGAACAGTGACAGCACAAAGCGTCAAGATCAATGGTGCAGCGAATGTGACGGTAGCTGGTGTAGTTAACAGCGTCGGCGACGCCTTAGTCAGCGGTAGCAATGTGCAGGAAGCAGCCAGCGGCAGCGTCAACAGCAGCGCTGGTAATGTGCTGATAGCAGGAACGACGGTGACTGATGTCGCTGGTGCGGCCAATTCCGCAGGAAACAATGTGACCATAGGTAGTGTCACGAGTAGCACGAAAGTGGAAAGTACGAGTGCGCTGAAGGCCGGTCAACAAGTGATCATTCTCGGCATACCGGTAAATATCGCGGCGAACAGCACACTGACCGGCGCACAGGGTATCAACGTCACCAGCGGTGGTGATGCCACCATCGCCGGCACGCTCAGTGGTGGCGCTGGTAGCGCGAACTTGAATGCAGCGGGTGCGATGATGGTTGCCGGCGGCAGCGTAGCCGGTGCAACGGGTGTCACGATAGTCGGTGTTAATAGCACCGAAGTTGATGGTGCTGCGAACAGTAGCGGTGGCTTGGTAACGATTGGTAATGCCGCCAGCAACGCACCGGTCACCTTGGGTAGTACTGGAACTGTGACCGCGCAAAGCGTCAAGATCAATGGTGCCGCGAATGTGACGGTAGCTGGTGTCGTCAACAGCGTCGGTGATGCACTGGTTAGCGGTAGCAATGTCCAAGAAGCGGCAAGCGGCAGCGTCAACAGCAGCGCTGGTAATGTGCTGATGGCAGGAACAACGGTGACCGATGTTGCTGGTGCGGCGAACTCTACAACGGGCAATGTGACGATAGGTAGTGTCACGAGTAATACGACAGTCGAAGGCACGAGCGCACTCACTGCGGGTCAACAAGTGATCATTCTCGGCATACCTGTGACGGTGGCTGCGAACAGCACCTTAACTGGTAATAACGGTATCAGCGTTACCAGCGGTGGTGATGCCACCATCGCCGGTACGCTCAGCGGTGGTGCTGGTACTGCGAGCTTGAATGCAGCCGGTGCGATGATGGTTGCCGGCGGCAGCGTAGCCGGTGCAACGGGTGTCACGATAGTCGGTGTTAATAGTACCGAAGTTGATGGTGCTGCGAACAGTAGCGGTGGCCTGGTCACCATCGGTAATGCGGCTAGCAGCGCACCGGTGACCTTGGGTAGCACAGGAACGGTGACGGCACAAAGTGTCAAGATCAATGGTGCCGCGAATGTAACGGTAGCTGGTGTCGTCAACAGCGTCGGCGACGCCTTAGTCAGCGGTAGCAATGTGCAGGAAGCAGCCAGCGGCAGCGTCAACAGCAGCGCTGGTAATGTGCTGATGGCAGGAACAACGGTGACCGATGTTGCTGGTGCGGCGAACTCTACGCTCGGCAATGTGACGATAGGCAGCGTGACGAGTAATACGACAGTCGAAGGCACGAGCGCACTCACAGCAGGTCAACAAGTAATCATACTCGGCATACCGGTCAATATTGCGGCCGGCAGCAGCTTGACCGGTAATAACGGTATCAGTGTCACCAGCGGTGGCGATGCGACAATCGCCGGCGCTCTCAGCGGTGGTGCTGGTACTGCGAGCTTGAATGCAGCCGGTGCGATGATGGTTGCTGGCGGCAGCGTAGCCGGTGCAACGGGTGTCACGATAGTCGGTGTTAATAGTACCGAAGTTGATGGTGCTGCGAACAGCAGCGGTGGCTTGGTAACGATTGGTAATGCCGCCAGCAACGCACCGGTCACCTTGGGTAGTACTGGCACGGTGACCGCGCAAAGTGTCAAGATCAATGGTGCCGCGAATGTAACGGTAGCCGGTGTCGTCAACAGCGTCGGCGACGCCTTAGTCAGCGGTAGCAATGTGCAGGAAGCAGCCAGCGGCAGCGTCAACAGCAGCGCTGGTAATGTGCTGATAGCAGGAACGACGGTGACTGATGTCGCTGGTGCGGCCAATTCCGCAGGAAACAATGTGACCATAGGTAGTGTCACGAGTAGCACGAAAGTGGAAGGTACGAGTGCGCTGAAGGCCGGTCAACAAGTGATCATTCTCGGCATACCGGTAAATATCGCGGCGAACAGCACACTGACCGGCGCACAGGGTATCAACGTCACCAGCGGTGGTGATGCCACCATCGCCGGCACGCTCAGTGGTGGCGCTGGTAGCGCGAACTTGAATGCAGCGGGTGCGATGATGGTGGCTGGCGGCAGCGTAGCCGGTGCAACGGGTGTCACGATAGTCGGTGTTAATAGCACTGAAGTTGATGGTGCAGCTAACAGCAGCGGTGGCCTGGTCACCATCGGTAATGCGGCTAGCAGCGCACCGGTGACCTTGGGTAGCATAGGAACGGTGACGGCACAAAGTGTCAAGATCAATGGTGCCGCGAATGTAACGGTAGCTGGTGTCGTCAACAGCGTCGGCGACGCCTTAGTCAGCGGTAGCAATGTGCAGGAAGCAGCCAGCGGCAGCGTCAACAGCAGCGCTGGTAATGTGCTGATAGCAGGAACGACGGTGACTGATGTTGCTGGTGCGGCGAACTCTACAACGGGCAATGTGACGATAGGCAGCGTGACGAGTAGCACGACCGTTGAGGGTACGAGTGCACTCACTGCGGGTCAACAAGTGATTATTCTCGGCATACCTTTGACGGTGGCGGCGAACAGCACCTTAACTGGTAATAACGGTATCAGCGTCACCAGCGGAGGTGACGCCACAATCGCCGGTACGCTCAGTGGTGGCGCTGGTAGCGCGAACTTGAATGCAGCCGGTGCGATGATGGTTGCTGGCGGTAGCGTAGCCGGTGCAACGGGTGTCACGATAGTCGGTGTTAATAGTACCGAAGTTGATGGTGCTGCGAACAGTAGCGGTGGCCTGGTCACCATCGGTAATGCGGCTAGCAGCGCACCGGTGACCTTGGGTAGCACAGGAACGGTGACGGCACAAAGTGTCAAGATCAATGGTGCCGCGAATGTAACGGTAGCTGGTGTCGTCAACAGCGTCGGCGACGCCTTAGTCAGCGGTAGCAATGTGCAGGAAGCAGCCAGCGGCAGCGTCAACAGCAGCGCTGGTAATGTGCTGATAGCAGGAACGACGGTGACTGATGTTGCTGGTGCAGCGAACTCTGCAACGGGCAATGTGACGATAGGCAGCGTGACGAGTAGCACGACCGTTGAGGGTACGAGTGCACTCACTGCGGGTCAACAAGTGATTATTCTCGGCATACCGGTGACGGTGGCGGCGAACAGCACCTTAACTGGTAATAACGGTATCAGCGTCACCAGCGGAGGTGACGCCACAATCGCCGGAACGCTCAGCGGTGGTGCTGGTACTGCGAGCTTGAATGCAGCCGGGGCGATGATGGTGGCCGGCGGCAGCGTAGCGGGAGCGACAGGTGTGACGATAGTCGGTGTCAACGGTACCGAAGTGGATGGTGCTGCGAACAGTAGCGGTGGCCTGGTCACCATCGGTAATGCGGCTAGCAACGCACCGGTCACCTTGGGTAGTACTGGAACTGTGACCGCGCAAAGCGTCAAGATCAATGGTGCCGCGAATGTGACGGTAGCCGGTGTGGTCAACAGCGTCGGCGACGCCTTAGTCAGCGGTAGCAATATGCAGGAAGCAGCCAGCGGCAGCGTCAACAGCAGCGCTGGTAATGTGCTGATAGCAGGAACGACGGTGACTGATGTTGCTGGTGCGGCGAACTCTACGCTCGGCAATGTGACGATAGGCAGCGTGACGAGTAATACGACAGTCGAAGGCACGAGCGCACTCACAGCAGGTCAACAAGTAATCATACTCGGCATACCGGTCAATATTGCGGCCGGCAGCAGCTTGACCGGTAATAACGGTATCAGTGTCACCAGCGGTGGCGATGCGACAATCGCCGGCGCTCTCAGCGGTGGTGCTGGTACTGCGAGCTTGAATGCAGCCGGGGCGATGATGGTGGCCGGCGGCAGCGTAGCGGGAGCGACAGGTGTGACGATAGTCGGTGTCAACGGTACCGAAGTGGATGGTGCTGCGAACAGTAGCGGTGGCCTGGTCACCATCGGTAATGCGGCTAGCAACGCACCGGTCACCTTGGGTAGTACTGGAACTGTGACCGCGCAAAGCGTCAAGATCAATGGTGCAGCGAATGTGACGGTAGCTGGTGTCGTCAACAGCGTCGGCGACGCCTTAGTCAGCGGTAGCAATGTGCAGGAAGCAGCCAGCGGCAGCGTCAACAGCAGCGCTGGTAATGTGCTGATAGCAGGAACGACGGTGACTGATGTTGCTGGTGCGGCGAACTCTACAACGGGCAATGTGACGATAGGCAGCGTGACGAGTAGCACGACCGTTGAGGGTACGAGTGCACTCACTGCGGGTCAACAAGTGATTATTCTCGGCATACCTTTGACGGTGGCGGCGAACAGCACCTTAACTGGTAATAACGGTATCAGCGTCACCAGCGGAGGTGACGCCACAATCGCCGGTACGCTCAGTGGTGGCGCTGGTAGCGCGAACTTGACTGCAGCCGGTGCGATGATGGTTGCTGGCGGCAGCGTAGCCGGTGCAACGGGTGTCACGATAGTCGGTGTTAATAGTACAGAAGTCGATGGTGCTGCGAACAGTAGTGGTGGTCTGGTCACGATTGGCAATGCGGCCAGCAGCGCTCCGGTCACCTTGGGCAGCAGCGGTACCGTGACGGCACAAAGCGTCAAGATCAATGGCGCAGCGAATGTGACGGTAGCCGGCGTGGTCAACAGCGTTGGTGATGCGCTGGTTAGCGGTAGCAATGTGATCGAAACTGCAACGGGCAGCGTCAACAGCAGCAATGGCAATGTACTGGTGGCAGGCACGACGGTGACCGATGTCGCTGGTGCAGCGAACTCTACGCTCGGCAATGTGACGATAGGCAGTGTCACGAGTAACACAATAGCTAAGGGTACGAGCGCGCTGCAAGCAGGTCAACAAGTGATCGTTCTCGGCATACCGGTGACTGTGGCTGCGAGCAGCATCTTGAGTGGTAGTAACGGTATCAGTGTGGCCAGCGGAGGCGACGCCACGATCGCTGGTACGCTTAGAGGTGGTTCCGGTAGTGCCACGCTGAACGCGGTCGGTAAGATGACTCTCACCAGTAGTGGCAGCGTGCGGAGTGCTGGGAACGTGACAGTTGCTGGTGCCGGCGCGACGGCAGTAACAGGTGCGGTCGACAGCGTTGCTGCGGTGGCGACGATAGGGGACATTCACAGCGATACGACGATAGACAGCAATGCCAATCTGCATGGCGGTATTAAAGTGGTGATCTTAGGAAAAAATGCCGCTCCCGCCGCTCCCGCCGCTCCCGCCGCTCCCACTGCTTCCGTCACTCCCGCCGCCATTCTTGCCAGTTACCCAATAGACGAAACACTGCTCAACGAAGTGATTGCAGACGCAGAAGGTTGGCTCACTACACCGATCGATAATGTAAAAAAACGGAGTTCGTACATTAATTCTCGCTAGGCGATCGCGCATCAGCCCATTGCCTCATGCTGATGCGAGATGCCTTGTTTGAAACCGACGATTTTTCTCAATTATTTAAAGTTCCTGTGGATATGACCTCAAAATACATTTGTGTTTGCTTGTTCTCTGTCATCGTCTTCACGGCATCTGCCGGTGCGACCGAAACCCCTACTGTGCGCTTTGATACGGTGAAAACCGAAGTTGAGCAAGGAGTTGATGAAACTGTGGTCAAGCGCGCGCTGGCTCTGAGCGCAACAACTAAGGGTACGAGTATGGATGATGTTGAGCGCGCCCGTTTGGCTTTGCAGCATGCGCTAGATCAACTGGCAGAAAACCATTTTCTAGTGACTGTTCCAGCGCAAACGATCAGCCAAAATACGGTCACATTGCATGTTTCAGTACGCAAAATGCCGCTCTTGAAAGCACTGAATGTTACGGACGCAGCTGGCTTTACTGCCGATAATATTCGGCGTTCTATTCCTAGCCTCCAAGTTGGGCAGCCGGTTGATTTGGATTTGCTGGATCGTCAGTTGCGGTTGGCTCAAACTAATCCCAGCAAAGACTTGAATGCGAAATTAATACCGCAATCAGATGGTTTATCGGCCGACATCAGTACCAGCACCGCTCGTGCCGATAAGGGCTACGTAACGGTTGATAATTTCGGCACCATACCTGGTTATGACCAGGTGGCGCGTATAAATCTCGGTTACTTGCATGGTAATCTCAGCGGCCGTGATGATGTGCTGAAACTGAATATTTTAGGCCAACAGGAAGCGAGCGCGATTTCTACCGGCTATACCCTGCCTTTGTATGCCAATGCACAAAGTATCGAGTTTTACGGTGCTTACAGTAAATCCAATCCTGGCAATGTTGATGTGTTTCATATCAGTGGTGCCGGTCATAATTTGGGCTTGCGTTGGAATTATGTCTTGCCACGATTTGGTAGCAGCGATGCCTTCACAGTGAGCGCCGGTTATCGTTACAGTCACTATGATAACGACGTGACGTTCAATTACGATAGCAGCCAAACAGCCTTGGTGCCGAGTGTCAGTACTTCACTCATCACACTCGGCGTGAATGGATTACTCAATCTGAATGTGACGACTAGCTTGTCGGCCGATGTGGTGCTCAGCCATAACTTTTCCGGGCAATTAGCCTCAGATAATTCGGCTGCACTAGGAAAAAGTCGTGTTGGAGCAGAGGGGAATTACACTCTGCTGAACTATAGTTTCAGTCTGCATACCAGCGTGGCGGACTGGCTGTTGCAGAGTAATATATCCGGCCAATCAGCTAATCGCCCTTTGGTTTCGGGCGAACAAGTGTATATTGCAGGCCCGAATGCGGTGCGTGGTTTTAAGAATGGTCTGCTCGGGGGGGATAGTGGTGTGACGGGCCGCGTTGAGTTAATCACCCCGAATTTAAGTACTGACATGCTGGCGCTGCGACTCTACAGCTTTTACGATGCCGGCCATGTTGCGCGTAAAGCGGCACAGAGTGGAGAAATTGCCAGCGCCAATCTGAGCTCGATTGGCGTGGGCATGAAAATGCAGTGGAAATTTTTGAATGCGGATATTTATTATGCACAAAAATCAGCGGGCCGAAGCTATGACACGACGGCCCGTGCCGGTGGGATGTGGGCCAGTGTCGGTGGCATATTTTAATGAAAAACCGGCTTGGTGTTACTGTAAGCGTCGGTGCCGCACCAATACCTGCTCGGTCGGTCGGAAAAAAGCACTGAGTTTTTCCACCATATACACCGAGCGATGCTGTCCGCCGGTGCAGCCGATGGCAATGGTTAAATAACTGCGGTTATCGGCCTTGAAGGCCGGTATCCATTTGGTGAGAAAACTGAGAATATCTTCATACATCTCGAGTGCCATCTTCTGTTGTTCGAGAAAGGCCACTACCGGTGCATCGCGTCCGGTGAGCGCACGCAGTTTCAGATCGTAATGCGGATTGGGCAGCATTCTGACATCGAATACCAGATCAGCATCGAGCGGTACGCCGCGTTTGAAGGCGAACGATTCGAACATCAGTGTCAGCGGCGCGTGACGGATATGGATTAATTGCTTGATCCAGGAACGTAACTGGTTGGCGCTCAGATCGGTGGTATCGATGACATGCCCCAATGCTTGAAGACCGGCCAAAATTTCTCGTTCTTCTTCAATACATTCGGTCAGGCTCATGTGCAGCGTGCCGCTTTCATCGATGCCGAGTCGATGTGAGAGCGGGTGGCTGCGACGCGTTTCGGAAAAACGCGCCACCAAGGAGTCGCTGTTGGCAGTAAAAAATAACACCCGCACATCGTGGCCCTCGGCGCGCAGCGACTGTATCATCGCCGGCATCTCGGTCAGCAAGTGGGCGCTGCGGGTATCGATGGCAATCGCCGCTTGTGGGTGCGCTTCTTGGCTGAGCGTGAGTATCAATTGCGGCAGCAAGGTCGGCGGCAGATTGTCGACGCAGTAATATCCTGCATCTTCGAGCACATTGAGGGCGACTGATTTACCGGAACCGGAAATGCCGGAAATGAGCAGAATTTGCATCTTAGTCTCCGGCTTCCATGGCACGTCGCTGCCGTTCCATGAAATCTTCGAGCGTGTTGATGCCACGCAGTTGCAAGATGGTGTTACGTACCGCCGCTTCCAGCAACACCGCGATGTTGCGGCCGGCAGCCACGGGAATGACAACTTTACGAATCGGCAAGCCCAACACATCTTCGCTCTGGGAATCGATGGGCAGGCGCTCGTAATTTTCTTCCAGGGTACTGCGGCGTACCAAGTGGACGATCAGTTTCAAGCGCATCTTGCGCCGTACGGCGGTTTCGCCGAAGATGGTTTTGATGTCGAGCAGTCCGAGGCCGCGCACTTCGAGTAAGTTCTGTAGCAATTCGGGGCAGCGTCCTTCTATCATGTTCGGTGCGATACGCGAAAATTCGACGGCATCATCGGCCACCAAACCATGACTGCGTGAAATCAGTTCCAGCCCCAATTCGCTCTTACCCAAGCCGGATTCACCAGTGATGAGTACGCCGACGCCGAGCACATCCATGAAGACGCCATGCATGGTGATCCGTTGGGCCAGTTTTTTGGACAAATACACGCGCAAATAATCGATTACCTGGGCCGCCGGATAGGGCGTGGAAAACAGGGGAATGTTATTGTCGTCGCAGGTGGTCAAAAAGGCTGGTGGCGAATCGAGACCTTGTGCCACGATCAAGGCTGGTGGCCCACCTGACACCAGTTCGCGGATCAGATTGGCGCGCGAAGCATTCGACAGGCGATGGTAATACTCGAGTTCTTGATGGCCCAGCACTTGGATACGGCCAGGATGGATCAAATTCAGATGGCCGACTTGATCGGCCGATGAGGCTGCATCGCCGGTAATTTGTTTATCGGCACCTGCAAACCCGGCAAACCAGCCGAGTTGCATGATGTCGCGATTGTCGTCGTAGATTTTTTGTATCGTTAATTCTGTATTAAGAGGCATGGCAACAGGAGAAAAATCCAGCGATGATGAACTGTTGCTTCAGGATGAAGGCAACAGGTCAGGGCGCCAAGCGAGGATTTTTTCATAAATCATCGTGGCATCGGGTTCGGAGTTCAATTCATTGCGGAAGTTTTCATTCGACAGCATTTCTGCTATTTCTGACAGAATTTCCAGATGTTGCTGGGTGACATTGTCTGGCATCAGCAAAAAAATCAGCAAACTGACCGGTTGGCCGTCTGGTGATTCAAATGGAATCGCTTCCTTAAGGCGGATCAGAGCGGCAATCGGTGCTTTGAGGCCCTTGATACGACCATGCGGCACGGCTACGCCGTGGCCGAGTCCGGTCGAACCGAGGCGCTCGCGGGCGAACAGATTTTCCGACACTGTCGAGCGGGCGATGCTGCAATTATTTTCAAATAATAAACCAGCTTGCTCGAAGGCCCGTTTTTTACTCGAGATTTCCAAGTCCAGAAGGACGTTGGCAAGGGGCAGAATTTTTGCAATATTCGTCATGGTGCAAGAGCGGGTTAGCGCGTTGTCGCGATCGGCATAGGGTAAATTCCCACCGAATTATAGGCTTCTTTTGTCGTCTTAGTGTAAATATGCTCGACGGCTTTGGTCTGTGTTGTTCTGTCGGCTAGTACGGTGTCGCTTTCCATTTAGCAGGCCCGCAACAGTTTTTCAAATTGCGCCACTGGCAGTGGCTGGCTGAAATAATAACCTTGCATTTCTTGGCAGCCGGAATCGGTGAGGAAAAACATTTGTTCGACATTTTCCACCCCTTCGGCTGTCACCGTCATGCCCAGCGCCTTGGCCATGGCAATAATGGCGTGGGTGAGCACCACGGAATCTGGATTTTCCGGTACTTGTTTAATGAAGGAACGGTCGATCTTCAGATTATCGATGGGAAAACGCTGCAGGTACGACAGGGAAGAAAAGCCGGTGCCGAAATCGTCGAGCGAAATGCTGATTCCCAGTTGTTTGATGGCTTCAAACACCGGCAATAACAATTCGATGTCGCCCATGAGCAAACCTTCGGTGATCTCCAATTGCAAGGCGCAACCGGGCAGGCCGGTATCTGCCAAGGTTTGTGCTATGAACTGGCATAATCCGGGATCTTGAAACTGTTTGGGCGAAATATTCACGCTCACCACCAGATCGGCAACGAACTCGGCACGCCACTGGCTGGTATGGCGGCAGACTTGTTCGATCACCCAGCGGCCGAGCGGCAGGATCAGGCCGATTTCTTCCGAAATAGGAATGAAGTCATTCGGTGGAATGATGCCTACACCCGGCATATCCCAGCGTATCAAGGCTTCCGCACCAACGATGCGCGAGGTTTGCAGGCAGATTTTCGGTTGGTAGTAGACTAAAAATTCGCCATCGCTGAGGGCGCGGCGTAAGTTGGTTTCCAGTGCGTAACGATGCTGGGCGCGGACATTGAGTTCGGTGGTGAAAAACTGATAGTTATTGCGTCCCGATTCCTTCGCATGATACATCGCTGAATCGGCGCAGCGCATCAGGGTCGAGGCATCGTCACCATCGTGGGGAAACACGCTGATGCCTATCGAGGTACCGAGGTGGTATTGGTTCCCTTCGATCAAGAAGGGTTCGCGCATTCTGGCCAGCACCCGTTCCGCCAAGCTGCGCAGGTAGTCGGCATCGGCGACGCTTTCAGCGACGATGACGAATTCATCGCCACCGAGACGCGCCAGCATATCGCTGCTGCGTATGCATGAATTGAGTCTGGCCGCGACATCACGCAACAGAATATCGCCGGCCGCATGGCCAGCCGTATCATTGACGTTTTTGAAGCGGTCCAAATCGAGAAACAACAAGGCCACGCGCTGCTGATGCATGCGCGCTACGCTGAGCGCTTTGGTCAGTCGCAAATTGAGCTGATGGCGGTTCGGCAGGCCGGTCAAGGCATCAAAGGAAGCCATGTAACTGAGCTGGCGCTGCGTTTCGCGTACCTCGGTAGTATCGGTAAATGATACCAGTACGGCGGAAATGCTGGCATTGCTCTTTTTGAAAATTGGCAAGCAATTTATCAGTAGCCAGACTATCGAACCATCTCTGAGCTCGACACCGGTCGAGAGATTCAAAATCGGCATGCGGGTTTTGAAGACGAAGGAAACCGGATCGTCACCGAGTTTCAGTGCCGCTCCATCTTCACCGAAAACCCGTTTGAAATAGCGGTGGCGTCGTCCGACTTGGCTGACATCGATGATTTTTAAAATACGTAAAGCACTGGGATTACTGGTGACGATTTGCCCGTTCGGCGCAATCACCATGATGCCTTCCGACAGATTGGTCACCACCGAGCGATAGCGTTCTTCGCTTTCCTCCAGGCTTTGCTCCATATTTTTTTTATCGATCGCCAAGCCGATCAGATCGCAGGCGTCGATGATCATCGCCTGTTCTTCATCACCCGGGCTATGCACGCCTTGGCAGTAGACGTCGACGGTACCGAGCACGCTATGAAAGGCGGTGGTGATCGGGATCGACCAGCACGCTTGCAAGCCATATTCCGCAGCGCTGGCTTTGACGTTTTCCCATAAGGGACTGAGCGCGATGTTCTGGACGATGGTGAGGCGATTAAAATGAATCGCAGCGGCGGCGGTACCGTAGCCGCTGCCGATTGGGATGTTACGCTGCGTGGCGAGAAATTCCGGCGGCAAACCGGGCCCGGCCGCAGCGCTGAGCAATTGCGTGCTTTGGTCGAACAGGCTGATGGCGCACAGCGAACCGTTGGCCAGCAAACGCTCCATGCGGTCGCACACATCTTCAAGAATATGCGCGAGCGGCTTGTCGAGCGCGATCATTTCGAGAATTTCTTTCTCATGATGCAGCGCTTCGTGAATCCGGCTGGCCGTGTCGGTGTGGCTATCTTTGAGCGCCAAAGCGCTGCGCTGATGCTGCATTTGGCCCGCTTCGATCGCGCGTGCACTGAGCAGTATCGCTTCTTGACCGCGGTGGAAAAATACCTTGCTTAACACTTCAATATTGATCACATGGCCATCAAGACGGATGCATTGATAGCAGCGTGGGCCGCTCGGGGGGGTACCGCGACCGGCTTGTTCTAGCAGTTGTCGTACCGTTTCGTGATGGTGTCCGACCAGAAGGGCGTCCGGTGACAAGCCTTGCAAGTCTTGCAGACGTTTCGCTTGCATGAGTTCCAAAGCAGCCGGATTAGCATAGGCAATGCTGCCGGCGATGAGCACGTACACGGCGTCGGGATGATGTTCCAGTAAACTGGCATGCCAGTCATGGTCAACAACATCAGGGGGCGCCTTGGGCGTCAGCAGGGAAATAGGCGATATCACAACAACAGTCTATACGGTACGGTAGGAATCAGGTTGACGACGGACAGTCTGGTCGATCGTGCCAGCACTAAGCAAGTGCGGCGAGACCATCATGGCGATCGCACCGGAATTCGTCAACACAATAATGCAGCGGCGGCACGGCACAGCTAGTCACAGTGCCGCGATTTATTTTAAATCGATACGCACAAATAACAACAATACATCGCCATTGCCCTTGTTTTGCGACAGTCGCGGCACGTAGGCGGCCATGAGTTTGGTGTTTTTTGTGCCTATCGATGCCACCGGCAGTGGTACCGGAAATGGTATGCCGGAAAAATAATCGGTACGACTCAACAGCGATATGGTGTAGCCGGCACCGACTTCCCAGTTACTGCCTATCGGTTTCATCCATTGGTAGGCATAACCGGCCATCGGCATTGGTTTGAAATGGGAATCGGAAATCACCATCCCATAGACCAGCTCTTCATTGTCTTTGTCATCACGTAACGCCTTGGTAAACCCCAGGCCCCAGGCCCGTTCATTGAGTTCGGCAATGCGTTCGGCCGTATACGTGCCGCGCCCGTGGTGCGCGTAGCCGGACAAATTGAGTGACAAATCGCCTTCGTCGAGGATTTTTTCAATCTTATTTTTAGCGCTGCGGTACCAACTGGAATTTTCTGCCTCGGGGGCCGTTTGTGCGGCCGCGCTGAAGCTGATCAAACCAGCCGCCAACAGCAGAACCGAGCGAGGGAAATACATTTTTAAATTACACATAGTAGAGAGAAAAGGGTGAGAAATCAGTGACTGTCAGCGCTGGCTGAGCGCCGCTACTGGCGAGCATTGCGGCCGTTGCCGGGCTTTTGCGAGGTAGAAAAATTGCTGCGCCATGGATTGATATCGAGCCCACCGCGGCGTGTGTAACGCGCATACACCGACAATTTCTGCGGTTGACAATGGCGCATGATGTCGACAAAAATACGCTCTACGCATTGTTCGTGAAACTCATTATGGTCGCGAAAACCGATCAAATATTTGAGCAAGCGCTCCTGGTCTATCGGCGCACCGACATAACTGATTTGCACGCTGCCCCAGTCCGGTTGGCCAGTCACCAGACAATTTGATTTCAGCAGGTGAGATACTAAGGTTTCGGTGACCGCCACATGATCGTGCGCAGCGCGCAGCAGGCTAGGTTCTGGCGTGTAGTGGTCGACTTCAATGTCGAGCCGATCGAGCGAGGTGCCGCTCAGTTCTTGCATGCTGAGCCGGGCGAATTCATCGGGCAGCGTCAGGCTGACATGGACCGAAGCGCCGGCGGCGGCCGACAAATCAGTCTGTACTAAGGCGACCAGTGCGGCGGCATCGGCCAAACGGGTTTGGTTAAAGGAGTTTAAATACAGCTTGAATGATTTCGATTCGACGATATTGGGCGATTCGGCCGGCACCGTGATCGTGGCGATGGCAATCTGCGGTTTGCCGCGCAGATTGAGCCATGACACTTCGTAGGCATTCCAGATGTCGACACCGAAAAACGGCAGTGTTGTGGTGAGCCCGATTTCGGCGCGTTTGCCGCTGCGCGGAATTGGAAACAACAGGCCAGGGTCATACTGACTGATGTAGGCCGTGCTTTTTCCCAGCGCCGATTGTTCTGGTAAATTTACGCAAGAGGCGTCGTTTATTGTGCTCACTTAGCGCTTTCACCGAGAAATAATTGGTAGGCCGGGTTGCCGCTCTCATCCCAATAGCGGTAGCCGAGTGTGGCCAAAAATGCGCGGAAGTCTTTCATTTCTTTTTTCGGCACTTGCAGACCGATTAAGGCGCGACCATAGTCGGCACCATGATTACGATAGTGGAACAGGCTGATATTCCAATTCGGCGCCATGCTGTCCAAGAAGCGCATCAAGGCGCCTGGGCGTTCGGGAAATTCAAAACGGTATAACAATTCGTTTTCTGCCAAGGCACTTTTACCGCCGACCAAATGGCGGATATGGAGTTTTGCCAATTCATCATGGCTCAAATCGAGACAAGCGAAACCATGCTTTTCAAAATTCTTGGCGATTTTTCCTGATTCGAGCCGGTCGCTGACTTGAATGCCAACAAAGATATGTGCCGCTGCTTCATCGCTGATGCGGTAATTGAATTCGGTTACGTTGCGCGGCCCAACTAACTCGCAAAACCGGCGGAAGCTGCCGCGCGCTTCTGGAATCGTGACGGCAAACACGGCTTCGCGCGCTTCGCCGACTTCGGCGCGTTCGGCGACAAAGCGCAGACGGTCGAAATTCATGTTGGCACCGCAGGCAATCGTCACCATGGTTTCGTTTTTAAGCGGCCGTTTGGCGGCACGTTCGCGTTCGATATAGGCTTTGCAGCCGGCTACGGCCAGCGCGCCGGCCGGTTCGAGAATGCTACGGGTATCTTGAAATACATCTTTAATGGCCGCGCAGACGGCATCGGTATCGACCGTGATGACTTCGTCAACATACAACTTGGCCAGACGGAAGGTTTCTTCACCGACCAATTTAACCGCCGTACCATCAGAAAACAGACCGACTTCTGCCAGCGTTACCCGTTTGCCAGCTTTGAGACTGCGTGCCATGGCATCGGAATCAGTGGTTTGCACGCCGATGATTTTGATTTCCGGGCGCAGCGCCTTCACATACGCGGCAACGCCGGCAATCAGACCACCACCGCCAATGGCGACGAAAATCGCATGGATAGGGCCGCTGTGCTGGCGCAGTATTTCCATCCCCACGGTGCCTTGACCAGCGATCACATCCGGGTCATCGAAGGGATGAACGAAGGTCAACTTCCGTTTCTTTTCCAATTCCAGCGCATGGTCGCAGGCTTCGGTAAATGAGTCACCGAACAGTATGACTTCAACCGCATCGCCACCGAAGGTACGCACGGCATCGATTTTTACCGGTGGCGTGGTGGTCGGCATAACAATCACCGCTTTGCAGCCTACCCGTTTGGCACTCAAGGCCACACCTTGGGCGTGATTGCCGGCCGAAGCGCAAATCACACCGCGCTTGAGTTGTGCTGGCGTTAAATGGGCAATTTTATTGTAGGCACCGCGCAGCTTGAAGCTGAACACGCTTTGCATGTCTTCACGTTTGTAAAAAATGCGATTATCGATGCGTGCCGACAAACCCGGAGCGAACTCCAGCGGGGTTTCTGTAGCCACGTCATAGACGCGGGCGGTCAAGATCTTTTTCAGATAATCGGTGCTCATAAGCTCAGAATGAAAGGTAAATCAACAAAATCAGGCGCAGGGAAGGGGACTCACTCCACGCGCTATCACTGACGACAATTTGCTCAAATGCAAGTAACTCGGTAAAAAGCCCTTCTATTATAATGGATGCCCTTTACGTCACGCTTAGGTATACATGATTGTCGCCGCAATAAATTATCTTTTAGGCATTCTTGCACTACCGCAGGTCGGTTTGGTTTCGGTATTTTGCATCAGCTTAATCTCTGCGACCCTGCTGCCTATGGGTTCGGAACCGGCGGTATTTGCCGCAATCAAGGCCAATCCAGCCATGTTTTGGCCGGTATTGCTGGTCGCGACGGTTGGCAATACCTTGGGCGGGGTGATTGATTACGGCATGGGCTATGCAGCAAAGCAAGCATTTCAACGTGAACGCGAGAGTTTTTGGTTTCGCTGGTTGGCCCACTATGGCAGTAAAACCATGCTACTCGGTTGGTTGCCGGTGATCGGTGACCCCTTATGCACCTTGGCCGGTTGGTTAAAATTACCGTTTTGGCCGTGCGTCATGTATATGGCAATAGGGAAGTTTTTGCGCTATCTGAGCATGACTTACCTCTTGCTCGGCATACCCGATGGGTTTTGGCATCGGCTAGGGGAAATGTTGGCGTAACGATAGTGAAGTGTTGTTGAAGAATGTGAATTTTTGTCTTATCGGCACATTTTGTTGTTGCCTTAGATGTATGTCTTACGAATCGTAGTATTGTTGACTAACTGTAACGTCACCGACGCGGTCTCCGACCGTGGCAGGGAAAAGTTAAGTTTTGCTGCAGGCGTGCACGTATATCTATGGAGTCAACATGATTACAAGAATCAGTATTCGTCAGCGTTTTCGTCTGCTGCTCGGTTTCGCGTTTGTTGTATTGCTCGGCTGTGGCTCCTTGGTCATGGAAACTTTTTCTGAAATCAAGGTCAATGGGCCGATTTACCAGCGCATCGTACAGGGCAAGGATTTGATTGCCGATGTCTTGCCGCCGCCCGAATACGTGCTCGAATCGTACTTGACGCTGTTTCAATTGCAAGCCGAGAGCGATGCTGGCAAACAGGGGAAATTGATAGAGCGTTTGCGTGTTTTTAAGAAAGATTATGATGAACGCCACGATTACTGGAAAAATGCCAATTTGAGCACTGAAGTACAGAATTTGCTGCTCAAACAAGCGCACGAACCAGCGCTGGCCTTTTATGCCTTGGCGTTCAATGAGTTTGTGCCAGCCATCCAAAAACAAGATACTGCCGCTGCTGCCGCGGCGATGCTGAAAATTCAAGCACTGTATGACAGCCACCGTAATGCTATCGATCAAGTGGTTAGTACCGTCAGTAAGAACAATGAGCTTGATGAAGCGAGCGCGAAAGCCACGATTAAGCAAACGCAATACGTGCTGGCGGCCGTTTTTCTGTTTTGCCTGGTCGCCTTCTTCTTCACCTTTAACCGCGTCAGCAGCAGCATCACCAATCCCTTATTGTCGGCCTTGACGATCACCCAAGTGGTGGCCGGTGGTGACCTGAGTCAGCAAATCGAGTCGCATGCGACCGATGAAACCGGGCAATTGCTGACTTCGCTCAAAACCATGAATGACAGTTTAGCCGCTACCGTTTCAAGCATACGGGTGGCGACAGAAACCATCACTGTGGCATCGCAGGAAATTGCCAGCGGTAATGCCGATTTATCGTCGCGCACAGAAAATCAAGCGGCATCCTTGGAAGAAACCGCCAGTTCCATGGAAACACTGACCGCCACCGTGAAACAAAATGCCGATAATGCCCGGCAAGCTAATCAATTGGTGCTCTCCGCCAGTGCCGTCGCCGTCAAGGGCGGGGATGTGGTCGCTCAAGTGGTCGCGACCATGGGTTCGATCAAAGACAGTTCACGCAAAATTGTCGATATCATCGGTGTCATCGATGGCATCGCGTTTCAGACCAATATTTTGGCCTTGAATGCGGCGGTTGAAGCGGCTCGTGCCGGTGAACAGGGGCGCGGTTTTGCCGTGGTCGCGGCGGAAGTACGCAATCTGGCGCAGCGCAGCGCCGGTGCCGCCAAAGAAATCAAGGCGCTGATTGGCGACTCGGTTGAGAAGGTCGATCAAGGTGGTAAATTGGTCGACGAGGCTGGTCAAACCATGAATGATATCGTCGCCAGTGTGCAGCATGTGGCCGATATTATGAGTGAAATTACCGCAGCTAGCGAAGAACAAAGTCTGGGCATAGGACAAATCAATATCGCGATTGCCCAAATGGATGAGATGACGCAACAAAATGCCGCCTTAGTCGAGCAAGCTGCGGCGGCGGCTGAAAGCATGGAAGAGCAAGCGCACCAACTTAACCAAGCGGTGGCGGTATTTAAATTGGCCGACGTGGCGGGCAATGGCATGAAACGTATAATGGCGCATGCCGGCAATATCGCAGTGACGCGTGGCAAGTCCTTGCAACTAACTTGAGGGTGCCGCGCCGAGGGCAAGGTATCGGCACTCGGCTGTCCCGGTTTGAAGCCAGTCGGATTAAAAAATCATAGCATGTCGTCAAGTTGTCTTAATGTTTGACTATAATCGCGCGCACATCTACCCGATTGTGCAGCGCGCGGGCGATCAGTGCCCTAATTTCAGTCATACATTTGAGGATCAAACCTATGCCAATATCGACTACGCCGCGCCGCGGCTTTCTCCATACTTTGCTCGCTACCACGGCCGGCGCCACGCTGGCAGTGCCGGCATTGGCGCAGGCGCATGCTGTCGCTGCCACGGTGAACTTGGACCATGCCAAATGGTCGCCACGCAATCATGACTTGGTCGCTGGCTTGATTGCCCGTCATGGTCTTGGCGCGAAAAATTATACGGCCAAACGCAAACCGTATGCTGTGTTCGATTGGGATAACACCAGCATCATGAATGATTGCGAAGAAGCTTTATTAATGTACCAGATTAATCAACTGGCCTTCAAACTGACGCTGGCCGAATTTTCCGGCATTCTGCGTCAAAACGTACCGACTGGAAATTTTACGGCCGATTATAAAAATGCTGCCGGTAAAATTGTTGATCTGGATAGTATTTGCGCCGATCTCGACAGCGATTACGCCTATTTACATGCCAATTACCAAGGTTTTGCTGGTACGCAGAGTCTGGCTGATATCGTGCAATCGGCACAATTTCTTGATTTCCGTGCCAAATTGTATTTCCTCTATGAAGCAGTGAATGATACGCATGGCGTCCATGTCGGCTACCCATGGGTCATCTATTTCTTCGCCAATATGACGGTGTCGGAAGTCAGTGCACTGGCCGAAGCATCGAACGATGCCAATCTTGGCATGGGACTCACTAAAACCAAATACACCAGCCCGACTACTTTGCCCGGGCAGGCAGGCGTGATCACCACCGCGCATTTCCATGGTATTCGCTTATGCACGGAAGTAGCGACACTGATGGATACGTTCCGTCAGAATGGTTTTGATGTGTATGTCAGCACAGCGTCGTTAGAAGATGTGGTGGCGGTATTTGCCTGCAATCCAAAATACGGTTATCACGTCAAACGTGAAAACGTGCTCGGCTTGCGTCTGGAACAAAGTGGTGAAGTGTATAAAAATGCTTACCGTAAAGAATGGCCACTGAACTGGGGGCCTGGCAAATCGCAAGTGATCAAGCAAGAGTTGGTGGCGACCAAGGGCTATGGCCCAGTCTTCGTGGCTGGCGACAGCGACGGCGATTACGATATGTTGCGCGACTTTGTCGATACCGAAATCGGCTTGGTCGTGAATCGCCTCAAAAAAGGCAAAATCGGCGATTTGTCAAAACTCGCCGCCGTTGCGATACCGGAAAAACAGCCGCGCTTCTTGTTGCAAGGCCGCCAAGAATCGACTGGTAATTGGTTGCCGGTAGAAACGACTTTGAAATACGGTAAAACTGCTGCGGCCTTGCTGGGCTGACTGGGTTTGTTGGCGGGATAAAAAAAGCGCTGAGGCGCTTTTTTTTTCGCACTGCTTGGTGCTAGTTGGTAGTAGAAGACAAATCAAAAGTCTGACGGAAAATTTCATCTGCCTGAGCAATGGTGTTTTTACCCAAAGATTCTGCTGCCACTTTAGATGAGCTCTTCAATCTGTCGAAGGTCATGTAAGTTTCGCCATTATCTTTATTTATCAAATTCTCCGATACAAGACGTTTTCCTTCGTGGTCTCGAAGCACGTATTCTGTGGCCGCCAAGGACTTATAACTAGACGTTGCACTTTCAGCTGTATAACCAGAGGTTACACGCAAGATCAATCGTGCATAGCCTTGATGATCATTTAAATTATTGTCAGTTGGTTTTTTTACATCCATTAAGGAGGCTATTTCAGTAGGCTGTGCAATGCTTGTGAGTTTTACATCTCGGCCAGATTTTTTGATGAGTGCCGCGAGATATTCTGCTTGTAATGCATTGATGTCAGGTGCTTTTTCTGCCTTTAATAAATCTGTAAATTCTTTTGATCTTGCACTCGCTCTTTCTCTGAAAGTGAGCTTGCTGCTGGCATCTATTGCAATTCCAGCGATTGTACCAAAGACACCAAAAATTCCTGCAACACCTGATGCAGATGACCCCCCTAAATCCATCACTACATATTCGCTCGGTTGATAGAAAATTTCAATTTTAGAAATTTTTTCGATATCCTTACGAGCAACTTCTTTTTGGCTTACGACTACTGGTGTAGTCGTGCAGCCCGTTATTAAAACTATGCCAAAGATTAGTGAAGCAAGAAGCAAAGATTTATTTTTCATACTGAGTCCGTTAAATATCTGAAGTGTGAGTAGCGAGTAAAGCAGGTTCACTACCTGCGAAGTTGGGGCAGGTACGTGAATCATGCCTAAAGGCAAAACGATATTCGGTACTGGTCTGTGCAAATCAAGCGATGGCATCCATCCCGCCGCCTGTAGATTCACCGCTGCCATTTGCAGCCACGCTCACAATTGCTTACGCCGCCATGTTCGAAAGAACAGAGACTAAGACCTGCTCGTACCAATTTTCGTTCCATTTATCGGCCTCGCTGTAGAGCTCGGCGCGTTTGACCGGATCAGACTCCAAGTTGGCTTGTTCGCGCAAAGCAGTTTGCTGGCTCTCTGCATAACTGGCCACCGCCTGCGGTGCTTGCTGGCTGGCCGCTGCTGTGATCTGCGTTTGCGCGTTGATAGTTTGCTGCACTTGCTGGGCATTGAATATCGCTGCAATGCCGGTTTGTGCGGCATCGCTGGTGATGCTGGTGTTTCCAGCTATGCCGGAAATCCCGCTTAGGCTAACGCTCTGCGCATTTCCCCCAGCCAGACCCAAACCGACGGCCGTACCTTGGTTCCCCGCTGGCAGCGTGCCGACGCCACCGCTGGCACTCATGCTGTGTGCGCTAAATGCTGCTTGGTTTTGCATATCGTTCATCACCAAACCATTGGCGCTGTTAAAACTGTTCAGCCCTTGTTCAAGCGCTTGCGCGGTACTGGCAATCACGGCACCCGTGAGTGCGGTTTTACCGCCGACCTGAACAGTAAAACCACCGTCACCGGCTAACATGCCGGATTGTTGTCCAACGCTGGCATACTGGCTGTCGATCTTGCTGTTACTGAGGTGGCCGCTGACGCTGCCGGTGCCGGCACCGATAGGAATGGCGATGCCGATGCCGGCGCTGTGTTGGGTGCTGTTGTAGTTGCTGCTGTCTTGTTGGCTGGCGATGTTCAGGTTACCGCCAACTTGGGCGGTGATGGTGTGGGCGCTGGCGACGGCACCGGCGAGTGTGGTGTCGCCAGCGGAGGCGATCAGCAAGTGTTGGCCGGCGCTGATGCTGCTATTTAGAAAATGACACAGCACCTGCTGATACCGTTTAAACAAAAAATAATGAAATAAAAAAACCACCCATTAAAAAAACAGAAAATATAATCCTCAAATATCGGCGCTCAGGTTTCGGACGAGCATCAATACTAGGCGATGCCAATAACATTTGGCCAAAAAGGCAGGCATAAAAATTATAAATCGCCCAAAAATACCCGACCATCATAAATAGTAAATTCGCATTGGACATGAACTTATATTTAGCGACCATATTAATGATCGCTATTATTAACAGAATGCACAAAATAGACCATTTTGTTTTTTTATTCATTATTTTTTTTCGTTCTTTTTTCTTCAGAAAGATAGCTATTTGCACGCTCTACAAACGCCTGCCAACCACCGCTCAAATCTATAATAGCAATAGTCTGAGCCGCCGCAGAGCTTGAAAGACCATAAATTTTTTGCAGGTATGCTCCGGCAACATATTGAATGGTTTCTTTTGCACCCGCTTCGGCTAAAGAACCATCAACGTAACCCGATGTCAATCCTGCGGTTGGACCAATAAAACTTGCAATTGCTCCAAGAATTCCTGTCGGATTCGCAATCGTCACCAACGTCGACGCCGTCCCTATATCATTAAGAACCTTCTTATCGAGCGCTTTAACATACGCCGCAGTCTGCGCATCCGCCATGTCCAAATTCTGACCACTGCAACCGGCTGAGGCAACAGGACAAGGGAAATATTTTGGTTCAAACGGCTTGCCATCGACAGTGATTCGTTGGCTGTATCTGCCCTTTTCGTCCAGTACCAGATTAGTAGCTGGATCACGTTTCTCATTGGTATTTTCAACTGACGACGGCGATTTAATCGGCTTTTTTATAATGATGCCAGCAATTTCCTTATCGACGCTGTCGGAATTGATATGCGGTGAATTAATTTGTTCAGGAGTCGCATGGAACAAAAACTGCCCGCCACCAATCGATACATTCGGAGTCGTCCCCGCGTATTCAGTTTGTAATGTATGCAAAAATGCTTCGGCTTGGGCGGAATAAGGTACGGTGTAACCCAAATTATTATCGACAAGGGTCTGTGCCGTATTGGCGAGTAAGGCTAATGCACCTTCCACTTGTCCTGGCATCGGATCATCTGTGTTGTAGAGCTTTTTTGCGAAACGTGCGGCATTTTTTTTAATGATCGCGATTTCTGTCGGATGCAACTGCCGATTATTCGCATCCACCACCAAGCCCATGCCCGCACCAGCCATGCCTCCGCCAGCGGCGCCACCGATACCGGCCGCAGCCCCGGTCGCAATCGCTTGCGCCGCCATGTTCGCAAGGCCAGGCGCGAGACCGGCTCCGGTGAGTTGTTCAGCCATACTGCTCTGAACCTGCTCAAGCATGGGTGCCGCCAGTGCCGCCGCGCCGGCACCAAGTGCGCCACCAATTCCGCCGCTTAATGCACCGGTGACGAGGTGTAGCTTCGCGCGATTAACACCGCCTTCGTTCCACTTATCGGCTTCGCTTTGTAGCTCGGCGCGTTTGATCGGATCGTTTTCGTTTTTCGCTTGTTCGCGCAAAGCAGTTTGCTGGCTCTCTGCATAACTCGCCACGGCCTGCGGTGCTTGCTGGCTGGCCGCCGCTGTGATCTGCGTTTGCGCGTTGATAGTTTGCTGCACTTGCTGGGCATTGAATATCGCTGCAATGCCGGTTTGTGCGGCATCGCTGGTGATGCTGGTGTTTCCTGCGATGCCGGAAATCCCGCTTAGGCTAACGCTCTGCGCATTTCCCCCAGCCAGACCCAAACCGACGGCCGTACCTTGGTTCCCCGCTGGCAGCGTGCCGACGCCACCGCTGGCACTCATGCTCTGTGCGCTAAATGCTGCTTGGTTTTGCATATCGTTCATCACCAAACCATTGGCGCTGTTAAAACTGTTCAGCCCTTGTGCAACGCTGCTGGCCGCTTGTTTAACGGCCAGGGCGGCACTGGCGGCGGCCAGCGCTTGCAAACGCGGATCGCTGACTTGGCTGGCGGCTTGGCTCTGTTGTTGCGTGGCTTGGCTGTGGTTCATGGACGAGGAGAACCAGCCGCTACTGCTCTGGGTAGTGGCTTGGTTGAAGCTGCTGCTTTGCGCGGCGCTGGCAATGGTGAGGTCGCGCCCGGCGCTGATGAGCAGGTCGCTGTGCACGGTGGTGTTGGACTGGCGCAGATAGACGATCATGGTAGTGATACGTTTTACTGATTTAGTATAGTGAGTCATAAATAAGTGTAATTATTTAAGGCACTTCTCGCGCTTCATGTATCTACGTTTAAAAAAATAAAAATTAACGACCAGAACTACGTTTTTCGTAATACCAGCTTATCGTTCCAGCATAGAAACCTATGAATAAAATGGCTAATGTCCAGCGTTTAAGACGATTCCAGCTCGGTAGGGTATAGGGGATGTCGTAAAGCAACCAGCGCAACAAAGGAATAGCTAAAAATTCCGCGATTAAAAGAATACCGATAAATCCTATCAATAAGAATAAGATCACGAAATAAGCCCAGCGCCTTAGCTCAAATTTAGTCTTTGACTTCATTTCTGACCCTTACCATTATTTTGTGTTCCACTACCCACACCCTCTTGCACAGCCCCTCCTACAATATTGCCGCCCCAAGAAGGAATCGGACTCTTCGGAACCCAAGCAGACATGCCCATCCCAACCTCCTTCCAATCCTGCCGATACCAAGGATTGAGTACCTTATTCAGACTCCCTTCAATTTTTGATCCAATGGGGTAACCGATCGCTGTTCCAACGCCAGCCCCGATCATTGCGCCATTTGGATTCTGGCCTTGCATGCCAGACCCGGCAAGCGCACCACCTGTATTGACTAGCATGGCCGGAATGAAGCCCATTCCAGTAGATGCCGCGCCGGTTACGCCTGCCATTCCGAAACTGAACCAGTCGAAGGGTTGTGGCATGCTTAATTGAACGGCTCCATTCACTCCTGAGCCAATCCCAGCACCGGCAATGGCTGCACCCATAGCCGGAAGTCCGCCACCAGTTGCCAATCCTAAGCCGATCATTCCAACGCCAGCAAGCGTTGCTCCCACTGGATTTTTTTGCATATTGCTACTCACCAGTTCGTTATAAGCCTGCCCGCTGCCAAGTTGCCCCTAAGCTGCATCATGGGCATACTGGTTCGGCGCAATATATTGCGTATTGAAGTTGGTGTTGGCATATTGCGGATCATTTTTACTCCCGCTGCAATTCAGATTCTGACAGCCAATAAGGCTACGAATTTGGTAATCGTGAAGGCCACCACTGCCATCCGACATGGTGCCGGTCGCAACGGCCGTATTATGATCAGAGTTGCGCAGCATTTCTGCCAAGATACGCGCTTCGGCTGTCTGTTCCGTGATGCCTAATCTATTCGAGACCAGTTCGGCATTCTTTTTGGCGAAATCGTATTGGTGCTGATCTAACTGCCGATTATTCGTATCGACCACCAAACCCATGCCTGCGCCTGATACGCCACCAGCGACACTACCGATACCTGCTGCAGCCCCGGTCGCAATCGCTTGCGCTGCCATGTTTGCAAGGCCAGGCGCGAGACCGGCATCGCTTAATTGCTGCGCCATATTTGTCTGAACCTGCTCAAGCATCGGTGCCGCCTTCGCACTAGTCCTGCACCGAGCACGTCACCGACTCCGCCGGTCGATACACCGTTGATCCTGATTTACCCACCGACTTTAATGTTGAAAACACTTAACTCCCAGTTGCATTTCATATTTGAACTCGTGAGGAATTGTTTAAGCAAAAATATACAAAAATAGAAAAAATGATCGCAACAACAATCCAATAAATTGTTTTCCCCCATCGAGACATTTTTTGATATTGCTCCTCACTGAGATTTGGCCCTGCCATATCATTTCTCCTTTTTCTTATTAACTTGGAATCCATAGACTATGGGAGTTACAGAAGCCCCAGAAGGAAAGCTCAATCCACCTTCAATAGATCTTTGCCCACCATAACCATTATTTATTCCACCAACAGCCCCAATTACTGGAAAGACAGGGATCGGATAATAAATTGCTCCAGAAGCTCCCGTACCTTGTAAAAAACTGCTTGTGGACTGTGCACTGGCTCCACCAATGATATTGCTACCAGAGGAGCAGGGATTTTTACGTTTGTAGGGGGGCAATATTATTTGCGAGGCATGTTCACCCATGCTAAAAAGGTGAACGCACATGCCAGTAGCACCCCTTTCACTAGAATCCCTTTTACGCTGATAGCTCCGAATAGTCCTATGACACCTAAGGTTTGATAGCAACCGCTAATAAAGATACAGCTTAAATAAACTCCAACGATCCAGATTAGCGACATTCCGGGAATACATATCAAAAGAGATATGCACAATATCGAAAATAGCTTTCTCATTATTTCTTAGCCCCAGACTGAGATGATAAATGTTGCTGCACGGAGTTAATTATTTCCTGAGACGATGCCCCTGCGGTAGAACCAGCAATAGGAGCATAAGTATTTGGCCTAAACAAATTCCAACTTCCGCTAGCCGCCCAATTTGGCGTATTAATGGTCGGTCGCATCATTGAATTTACGGTAGATTCGCTAAATTTTCCGATACCATAACCAAGACTAGACAAGGCACCACTCGCAAGCGCGTTCCCTACCACATTATTATTCTGCCCATACAAATAATTATTAATCAGCGCTCCTCCCCCATCTGTCAGACTACTTGTCGTGTAACTTTTTAAATTGAACCGATCTCATTGAAGTCTGTTTGTTTGTGTTTTTCGCATTATCTATCCAGCTTTTTCCGGCGTAGGCAGTCGGGTTTTATGGGTGGAGCGCAGCGGAACCCATTCCCTCAAGACGTTAAGGTTTGCTTTTTGATTTTGAAGTTATACGGCTAAAATGACCGGCGA
>NZ_JASJVS010000023.1:0-63994 GCF_035019605.1 Undibacterium sp. 5I2
ATGAGGACGTATATCAAGAACTGAAACTGGCGGCATAAAAATTTACTTTTAGGCGACAACTAGCTTGAAAAACTCCGCGTCCCATGCTGCGCGAAACCATTATGGATGAAGACGAGGTCGATCTGAGCAGCATCGTGCTCAGCCACTACCGCGTATCCAAAATCCGCCAGCAACACTTGATCATGCAAGAGTCAGATGAATACAAGCTGGAACCGGGCGACGCATTAGGTACGGCCAAGGCCAAAGACAAGAAAGTCGAATTTTTATCGCAGATCGTGTCTCGCCTTAACGAGCTGTTTATCACCGATCAACTGACCGAGAAAGACCTGGTCAATTACGCCTATACCATCAGCGACAAGGTACGCGAGAACGAACTGGTGATGCGCCAGTTACTGAGTAATAGTCGGGAACAAGCGATGCTGGGCGATTTTTCTAAGGCTGGGTACGACGCTATAATGGACAGTGGCGCAGCGCATCAGAATCAGATGATGCAGCTCTTGTCTGATCCTGTGAAAGGGAGCAAGTTCCTCAATGTGGTTTTTGATATTTTGACTGCCGGAGGCGCTGGTGGGCAGTGATTTTTTACTATCTGCACTGATGTTCGCGTCAGCGCGAAATTGACCCAGCCCGCCAGAAATCACTGACCTACTCGAATTCATCAAAAATACACACTAGACGCGTCCTCAAAATCGTTCAAAAACTGGCCTGTGCCGGAATTCTGCCGGAATGAATAAATCCAGACCAAGTAATCTTTTAATTTTCAGAGAACTTGAAACGACATACATCAAACAGCCAGGCGCATACTGGCCGGCAAAAGTTCGTCGTAAAGGCTATAAACCAAGCTGCCGCACCTTTGAGACGCAAAAGCAGGCGCAGCAATGGGCCAGCCACATTGAATCTGAAATGGACTCTGGTTTGAACATTGACCGTACGGAAGCAGAGCGTACGACCTTACGCCAGGGGCTGGAAGCTTATACGTGACGCTGCCAGATGCGCTGTAGCTCATGGTTTTCGCTGCCAGCGTGGTGCACTGTCAGGCTAAGCACACGGCGGAGATGATCACCGTGTTTTGTGATCTAGGTCAAGTTTCGCTATGTGTACAGGTATAGACTAGCTCCACGTTGGCAGTTGTGGGATGTCGTAGTGAGCGAGATTCCTTGGCTTTTGTTCGAACAACTTAATGCATTACCCCAGCCGGCCGTCACGTCGTTCCTGCGCGCTTTTGGCAGGAATCCAGCGACGTTTGTGGTTAACTGAAAATGCCAGAAATGATGGTGTTTTCAGTGTTAAAAACGACACTGGGTTCCCGCCAAAAGCATGCGGGAATGACGAGGCTGTGGCATGCGGGAATGACGAGGTATGCGGTGTTTCAGGTGTAAAAAAGCGTCCATCAGGCTTTTGCGACAGCCTCTCAAGGCCGGGGTTTCAAACCCCAGTCAGATTTTTGATGAAACAGCAATCCACATGCAGTGTGTGTGCAGTTGAATGGAAAAAGAAGCGATATGACATCTCTGACTTTGCTGTTGCTCATTACGCTGGCTATCGTATTGCAATTAACGATCTATCTCAGTTATAACTTCTGGCAGCATTGGCGCATTTTTCAGGTATTGCGCAGACAGGCAAATGAATCGGATCTTCCGATAGCGTACGATGCCGGTTTGGTGAGCGAACAGAAAAAAAGTCTTGCATGGAATGGTCTGCGTACCTTCCGGGTCAGCAGTAAAACGACGGAAGATGAGCTTGGCTTGATTTGTTCATTCTTTCTGGTTCCGGAGGACGGGCTAGCGTTGCCACCTTTCTATCCCGGACAATTTCTTACTTTTCAGATTGATCTGCTGGCTAGCGCCGGCGATGCGAATGGCGTTAGCGAAAGAATTATTCGTTGCTATTCCTTATCCGATGCGCCCGCTGCTGACGGCTACCGTATCTCGGTCAAACGTGCGCTGCCTCCTGCTCATTGTCAGGTGCCAGAGGGCCGGGGCGCCAGCTATTTCCATGATCAGGTAGAAGTCGGCAGACGCTTACAAGTAAGGGCACCCGCCGGACATTTTTATATTGATCGTAGTATGGCACCAGTGGTTCTCATCGCTGGCGGTATAGGCATTACTCCGATGATGAGTATGCTCAATTGTACGTTGCCGCAACAACCGGGGCGTGAAGTGTGGCTGTTTTATGGTGTTCGCCAACAGAATGAACTGGTCATGCGCGCGCACCTGGAACACTTGGCGGCTGACTATCCTCAGTTTCATTTACGTTTTTGTTTCAGCGACACCGAGGCGATTGCTGATGCGGCGGATCTGGGATGTCAGTATCGTGGACGCATAGACGTGACTTTATTGCGCAGGCAATTACCGCTCAAACCTTTTCACTACTATATTTGCGGACCAACCCCTATGCTAGAGAGTTTGGTGCCGGCACTGAAAGAGTGGGGAGTGCCGCAGAACCGCATTCATTTCGAGAGCTTCGGCCCAGCCTCCATCCCTAGAAATAACACCGCAGCATTAGCTGCAGAGCAAAGCGATACTGGTATCGTGGTGAGCTTTGCGCTCGCTGATAAACAGGTGCCGTGGCAGGCCGGTAGCGCCACGCTGCTCGATTTTGCCGAGGAAAACGGCATAGCTGTCAATTCTGGCTGCCGCACCGGTAGTTGCGGCAGCTGCCAAACCACCATACTCGCTGGTGAGGTGGCCTATCTTCAGTCACCGGATTATGACCCCGAGGTGGGTACTTGCCTGCTCTGTGTTTGTCGTCCAAAGACCAGTGTGAGTTTGGAGTTGTAAATGAAAATGTCACTGATGCGTGAACAAGTGCTGCCATTTAGCCTGTTGACAGGTGTGCTGGCAGTGATCACTTTAGCCGGCGACTATGTGTTACACAGACTGAACCTGGTTTGGGTCGGGCGTTATCTGGGAATTTTGGGAACCTTATTAATTATCGTTTCATTCGCCTATTCAATGCGAAAACGCAAATATATGCTGTCCGGAAATCCCGGATACCTGCTCAAGCTACATGAGTTCTCCGCATGGCTAGGCTCGGCGATGATATTGCTGCATGCGGGCATACATTTTAATGCGATCTTGCCATGGCTTGCCACCGTTGCTATGTCGATTAATGTCGTCAGTGGCATGATAGGCAAATTTTTACTGCTGCGTGCACGGCGACACGTACAGGGCGAACGCCAGCAATTTCAGTTACGTGGTATGTCGAAACCGGAAGTAGAGCAAGCGGTTTTCTGGGATGCGCTTACCGTTGGTGCCATGGCGCAGTGGCGCAAGGTGCACATTCCTATTTTCATCGTATTTCTGGTGCTTTCATTGGCTCACATCATGAGCATCTTCTTATTTTGGGGATGGGTATGAGCCGCAGCTTAAAAATCATCTTGCTTTGCAATTTAATCGCGGTGGCCATATTCGCCTTCGTTTATCCCCAACTGATCGTGGCGCCAGGTAAATTAATTCCTGGGCATCAGCAACTTGAAGGGGATTGTTTTGCCTGTCATGCGCCATTACGAGGTGCCAGCGCTGCACGCTGCATTAGTTGCCACAAGCCTGCCGAGATTGGTCGCCTCAATAGCAAAGGCCTGCCCATCGCTAAACCGACCAGCAGCACCGCATTTCATCAGGAGCTGAAAGACGTGAATTGCGTCGATTGCCATAGCGATCACGCGGGCGTAAAACGCTACCATCTGCAAGGTAATTTCAATCATGCACTGCTTAAAAAAGCGACGCTCGATCAATGTCAGACCTGTCATAAGTCGCCCAAAAATGCCTTGCATCAAAAAATTACCGCTAACTGCACTAGTTGCCACACTCCGGATAAATGGACACCGGCGAGTTTCGATCATGATAAATATTTTGTGCTTGATCGCGACCATAACGCCGGTTGTTCAAGCTGTCATGTCAACAATGATTACAGTCGATATAGTTGCTATGGTTGTCATGAGCACACACCGTCTAACATTCGCCGCAAGCACATCGAAGAAGGTATCCGTCAATTTGATCATTGCGTGGAATGCCATCGGAGCGCTGATGAAGATGACATCAGAGAGGGGAGTGGTGGCGGTGGGTAAGGGCTGCGCCACCTCGCCTTGTGTCTGAATTGAGATGAACCACTGGCCGCCAGATTGACGGACTGTGTCGCCGTCAAGTATTGGTCCTATCACCCATCTTCCCTAGGCACGTAAGGCACCAAGAAATTGTTTTAATTCCGGCGTCTTTGGATTGGCAAATAATTCTGCGGGTTCGCCAATCTAATGCACCAAACCCTGATGCATGAACACCACGCGGTCTGCCACTTTGCGGGCAAAATTCATTTCATGCGTCACCATGATCAGCGTCATCGCCTCATCGGCCAGACTTTCAACGACCCGCAATACTTCGCCCACCAATTCAGGATCGAGCGCACTGGTGATTTCATCGCACAATAACACGGCCGGTTCCATCGCCAGTGCGCGGGCAATAGCAACACGTTGCTGCTGCCCACCTGACAGTTGATCACTGTAAGCGTTGAATTTTTCACTCAGCCCGACGCGATCTAACAGCTTACGCGCGTGCGCTTCATTGGCGGCAGCATGTTTGTGTTTGACTAAGCCGGGCGCGAGCATGATATTTTTTCCTACACTCAAATGTGGGAATAAATTGAAGCTCTGAAAGACCATGCCTACATGTTGGCGCAATTCACGCATCGCGGCCACACTATCGTGTATCAAGGGCTTGCCGTCCACATGCAGGGTGCCGCTCTGGAATGCTTCGAGGCCATTGATACAGCGTAGCAGCGTACTTTTTCCCGAGCCGCTTTTACCGATGATCGCGATGACCTCGCCTTTGTTAACCTGCAAATCGATGCCCTTGAGGACTTCGTTCGTGCCAAAGGATTTGCGTAGACCGACAATTTCAACGATGGACATGCATCTTCCTTTCAAGGTGCTTGGCATACAAGCTGACGGGATAGCACAATAAAAAATATATCAGTGCTACACAACTAAAAACAAGAAATGGGTTAAATGTTGCATTGGCGATTGTCTTGCCGACTTTGGTCAGCTCCATGAACCCGATCACGGAAGCCAGTGCCGTTCCTTTGATCACTTGCACCAGAAAACCGACCGTCGGCGCCACGGCAATCTTCATCGCCTGAGGAAAAATAATGTAACGCATCTGTTCATAGAAGCTTAACGCTAAACTGGCAGAAGCTTCCCATTGCCCCTTAGGGATAGAAGCGATACATCCACGCCATATTTCACACAAAAAGGCACTGGTATAGAGTGTCAGCCCCATACTCGCAGCGACCCAAGGCGAGGCGTTAATACCGAACAAGCCTAATCCATAGTAGGCGAGAAATAATTGCACCAGCAATGGAATGCCTTGGAAAATCTGTACATATGTCGTCACCAAGAGGTTCGTGAGCGCCGATTTGCTTTGGCGTAGTAATACCAACAGCAAACCAACTACTCCGCCGCCAAGAAAGGCGATCATCGACAAAGCAATGGTCCAGCGCATCGCCATCAGGAGGTTGCGCACAATATCCCAGAATGAAAATTCCATCATGGCCTATCTCCTGCCAAATAAAAAAGTAGCACCGAGCCAATTGAGTGCATAGCGCATCATGACTGACAACAGCAAATACAGCGCACCAATCACAATAAACGCCTCAAAAGAGCGGAAGTTACGGCTTTGAATTAAGTCTGCGGCATAACTCAGTTCCTCGGTAGAAATCTGGCCACAGACGGAAGAACCGAGCATGACGATAATGATCTGACTCACCAAGCTCGGCCACATTTTTTGCAGCGCTGGTGGTAAGGCTACCCATATGAAAATTTGCCGCCTCGACAGCGCCAGACTTTGTGCTGCTTCGATCTGCCCCTTCGGTGTCGCTTCCAAGCCGGCCCGGATAATTTCAGTGGAATACGCACCGAGGTTTACCACCATGGCAATGAGCGACGCCATCTCTGCGGACAGTTTGAAGCCGGCCGCCGGCAGGCCGAAGAAGATAAAAAACAATTGCACGATGAAGGGCGTGTTGCGAATCAGTTCTACATAAGCCGTCACGATGGTCTGCAGCCAGGCAGCGGCCCTGTCCGCACCAAAACCGCGTGCTCGTACCCACGCGCCGCCTATGCCTAAGAGCATCCCTATACCAACCGACGCCATGGTGAGCCCCAGCGTCCACGCCACACCGGTCAGCAAGAGTGGCCATTCAGCGAGCACTGCTGCAAAATCAAGTTGTACATTCATTGCTGCTCTACCCTTTTGGAGGCCTTGAATCGGTATCAGAGAGGTAAGTCACCAGCCGGGCGTCCCAGCCACTTTTTCGATAAGGCATCGAGTTCACCGCTCTTCTTGGCTTCGTCGAGAACTTCATTTATTTTATTTTTCAGCTTGTCTTCGCCTTTGGCGACGCCGATGAAATTCGGACTCTCTTTAATTAACAGCTTGTACTCCGCGGCCAACTGCGGATTCTTCGTCATCATGCTGGCGGCCACCGAGGCGCCTAATGCGACGAACTGTACCTGACCAGCAGCGAAAGCAGCCACCGTTCCGTTATTGTCTTCAAAGCGTTTGATATCCGTGCCGACGGGGGCCAGTTTTGACAGTTCCTGATCCTCCATCGCCCCGCGCGTGACACCGACTTTCTTTCCAGTCAGGTCAGAAAAACTCTTGATACTCGCACTCTTAGGACCAAACACCGCCTGAAAAAAAGGTGAATACGCCGAGGTAAAATCAATGACCTTAGCGCGCTCTGGATTTTTACCCAAGGTAGCAATGACCAAATCGGCTTTTTTCGTCTGTAAGGCAGGAATCCGACTGGCGCTCACCACCGGCACTAATTCAACGGCCACCCCCAGTTTTTTAGCCAGATAGTTTGCCATATCGATGTCGAGCCCGATCGGCTTGAGATCGGTACCGACAAAACCGTACGGTGCGGAATCAGTCTGTACTGCCACTTTCAACACCTTAGATTTGAGAATATCGTCCAGCGCGGTTTGTGCGTGGACCGCAGTGCTTGCGAATAAGCAGCTGATTGCGAGTGCTGAAATCACACGGCGCTTGTTGAGTTGAAGCAGTTTCATAAGGATGCCCGGAAAGAGTTGAAAGAATCGGCGAAAGAGCTGAATACAGTTTTATTCAGCAAGGAGTGTGCCAAAGAATTTGTGGGCAGATTTGTGCCGGTTTTCGTTGAATCACGTCAGCGCAGCTGGGGTGCTGCTGTTGGATTCAGCATATGTCATAGTCAATTGCACCTAAGTGGGCATGTGGCACCTTGATGACGCGTTACTCCTCAATGTGGTGCAGTGCATAGTCAAATTTTAAGCGTCCCATAAACTTTTCTTTTCCCGATCAATGATGAGGAAAAGGCTAAATTGAAAGCAATTTTTCCCGTTGATGGATCTATGTCTAGTTTGGACGCGAAGCAGCGGCCTTTGATTAAACAGCTGATATTTTGGTATAGCTTGTTATCTCATCGGCGAGACCAGACATGGAAAGGTTTTTTGCAGCTCGAGCTCAATGGTAAGGATGACGCGAGCGTACTAAGCCTGCTAGGGAAGCGCAGATTTAATCCAAGCGGTTTGTCCGCCGCCACTGAGGCGCACTGCTGCGTTGCCTTTTGCTGTCAATAGCTCGCTATTGACAGCAAAAGACGCCTTGCATTGCATCCTCATTGGCAACGGACAATTCCACAGCGATTAAATCCGCGCTTCCCTAGACTTATTAGCGAAAAAAAATACGGAGATGGTAGATGAGGATTGAAGTATTTCAATCAATGTCATCGGAGATCGAAACACTTCAGGAACTTCTAGACGAGATTCCAGCAGAAGATGTGATTGATCGCCGAAGCATACTTGCTCGATTGGAGCAGGCTAAGGCGCGCCTGCCGACGTTGCCAGAAGTCGAGTCACGCGAGCGTGCGAAGGCGATTCTCAGCTTCAGAGGAAGGCCGGTGGTCGGTACTCACGGCATTCGTGCTGATTTTGGCACTAAGGCGACCAGTATGTTTGTTGATGCGGTAGCAGCGATCGCTGCGTCGTTCGATGCCCCACTTAAAGCAACAGGTCCAATCAGGGATCGTAATGAGAACCAATTGCTCATAACCGGCACGGCGATAGGGTCGTTCGGATTTGAGCTGGAGGCAAGTGCGCCTTCTAAACTCCTATTTGAAGATCGAACAAACGTTGAATTAGCTCTTGCGCGGACGATAACGCTGTTCGAAGCATGTGTGAACCATGATGATGAAGCTCTCGCAGACAATATTGATGACCTCGATAAGCGCGCTTTAGGAAAAGTGCGTGATTTTGTCATGACGCTTGTTGAGAATGAAGCAACTTGCGCACTTTCTTTTGAGAAGAATACATTTTTATTTCAAAATAATGAAGTTGTAAAACGTACTGCGAACCGCTTGAGCCACGACATTACAACGATGGAAAAAACGCTTGAGGGTGCAATGAGCGGCCTGATTTTGAGCAGACGGACGTTTGAATTCACCGGTTTTGACGGCGAGCTCATCGTCGGTAAAATTGGCTTGGAGATTAGCGAACCAGCCAGCTTAAAGGCCCTGATAGATCAACGTATTTCGGTCCAATTTACTGTAACTCAAGTGAGTGGAAGTAGGCCGCGTTATGTCCTCAAGCAAGTGTTTGAGCCAAGCTTGAGGCTTCTTGGCGGATCATAATACTTCCGACTCAAGTCCCTTCGCTCCGTGTTCGACGCACGGCAGGTCGAGCAGAATTTCAGTACTTGAATCAAGCCCTTACGAGAAATTGTCGGGGCTTTTTTCATGTGCGCCCAGCATGGGCAAACTCTTGCGGTTGACAGCATTGCAGTGCATCATTATTGGCAACGGCCAATTCCACTGCGATTAAATCTGCGCTTCTCCAGGGTTTTTGCCGGCGGCAAGGGCATGAGGTGTTGTCTGATGTCCTTTGGTGATGTTGAGTGGGAATGCGGATTTTTGTTGCAGATATACGAATAAATTCACATAAAAAAACTAAAAATCTGGCCGTGGTCTGGCTTGCTCACCATAGGAAAGTGCTTAAATCGACTGATCTGTTCAGGCCTAGGGTTAAATAATTATTTTTCATAATATGTTGTAGGATAACTGGTAACATAGATATTTCATGGTTTTCAACAAAATACGACCGACGCCAGGTTTTATCGGACGCGTCCCACATCGATCCTGCCAAGCGATTTGGTTTCAGAGCGGAGTCGTCGCTGCCTGTGCCTGGGTGGCGATATACAAACAGTCAAACACGAGGAGACAACATGCATTCGAATAAACCGCGGTTACAACCCATCATCCTGTTAGCCTTACTGGGCGCTGTCGCCGCCAGCGCAAGCGCCGCATCCGTTGTGTATGTATCGAATGCCGACAGTAAAGATATTTATGTCTTGTCGCTGAATGAAAAAAATGGCGATTTGACGCTGCTTGAAAAAGTCGATACCGGTGCAACGGTCATGCCGCTGGCGATCAGCCCGGATCACCGCCACTTGTATGCCTCACTGCGTTCCCAGCCGTATTCCGTGGTGACGTATGCGATCAACGCAGAAAACGGCAAACTCAGCCGTGTCTCAGTCGTAGCTTTGGCGGACAATATGGCCAATCTGGCGACAGATAAAAGCGGCCGCTATTTGTTTGCTGCGTCTTACGCTGGCCATAAAATTTCAGTCAACCGTATCAGCCCCGATGGCGAAGTCATGACACCGCCGGTCAGCGTTACCAACACCGGCAAGAATGCGCACGCCATCGCGACCGACCCGAGCAACGCCTATCTGTTCGCCTCCAATCTGGGCAGCGATGTGATCTTGCAATACAAGTTTGATGATGTGAGCGGCGCGATCACACCGAATACACCGGCAGCCGTTGCCACCAAACCCGGTGCCGGTCCGCGCCATTTTGTATTCCATCCGAGCAAGCGCTTTGTGTACTCGACCAATGAGCTCGACGGAACGGTGAATACCTATGCTTACAATGCAGAGCAGGGGGTGCTGACTTTGCAGTCGACTGACTCGGCGGTACCGCCGGCTTCAACGCTCGGTGTCAGCATGTCAGGAGCGGGTACGTTTGTGACACCGACAGGACCAAATCTCACCGCAGCGGCAGCGCCGGCAACCGCGGATATTCATCTGACGCCGGACGGACGTTTTTTGTACGCGTCCGAACGCAGCAGCAGCACTCTGGCGGCATATCGAGTCGATGCGAAGAGCGGGGCACTCACCGCCATTGGCAACTACGCGACAGAAACGCAGCCGCGTGGTTTCAATATCGATCCGCTGGGAAAATATTTGCTGGCGGTCGGTCAAAAATCGAATGGCCTGAGCAGTTACGCTATCAATCAAAAAACCGGCGTATTGAAACCCTTAGCACATGTCGACATGGGCAAAAACCCGAACTGGGTTGAAATCATTGCGCTGCCATCGAAATAATCGGTCTATGGAAGCGGTCTCTTGTGTCGCTGTTCCGGCCTGACAAATTTCAAGCTGCCTGTGCTTATCAATGGTAAGTGTGCACACGCTCTCAACTGCATTGACTTGCCCAAAAAAACGATTAGACTGCATGGTCATATTATTGTGGCCAACTGAGAAAAGGGCGCTGCATCATTCAAAACACTGAGTGAGAAACATTTTTTTCACATTGGCGAGGGGTGGTTGAGGTTTTACACTGAATCATTGATTGCGCAAAGGATGTGAATCATGTCACAAATCGATCTGCATCCACATGATCTGGCTGAGGTCGTTCGCATACTGCGATTGCATGTGCCTGAACTGGAAGTTTGGGCTTTTGGTTCACGTGCGAAACGGACCGCTAAAGCCTACTCAGATCTTGATCTTGCGCTGATCACTGAGGTTCCTCTTGCGCTGGATCGGTTTGCGGCACTTCAAGAAGCCTTTGATGAATCCCCATTGCCGATTCGAGTTGATCTCGTAGATACTGCTAAGACAAGTGGCTCATTTCGCGAAATAATTAAGCAGCACAAGATTGTCATTCAATTCGCGCTTCCCTAGGCTTTATGTTGCGTATAGCGTAACATCCTCCTCATCACTCAGTGGCATTGTTATTGGGTTTGCCTTTATATGGTGCAAATTTCTCGCTCAGGTGCGAATGACAAGGCGTGCTATGTTTAATGTGTAAAAAGAGGTCCGTCAAGCTTTTGTAACAGCCTTTGAAGGACGGGCAGGATTTCCATCGTTTGCCATTGCTCGGAAAATTATAACTGGGGTTTGCAGTGATCAATTTTTTTCAACAGCTGTTTACAAAGAAAACGCCAGCGCAAGCACCCACGGCATCCGTCATAGATGTCACAGTAGTAACAAATTCAGCTTTAACCAGTCTTTCAATAGTTGGCAGTGCCAAGGAAATCTGGCACACCAGTTCAGAATTTGATCAGCAATACCTGCGCTGGCTACTGGACTCGCAAGTTGGGGAGAGCAGCCCTTACGTAGAAAAAACGATCCTGCTGGCGCTCAATAAATTGCAGCAATCAGAATTGGGCGCATCCGAATTACTGCCACGCGTACCCACTGTTCTATTTGAGGTGTTGAAAAACCTGCGCGATAGCAAGGCCTCTTCAAGCAGCCTTGCAAAGGTGATTGCCAAAGACGCAGTGCTTGTCGCCGCACTGTTACAAGAAATAAATGCTTCGTATTACGACCTGAGCAGCCGAGTCAATAGTCTCGATAATGCAATACAGATACTCGGTATCAATGGTCTGCGTATGTTAATTGCCCGTACCGCCTTTCGACCAATGATGCAAACGCAGACAGGAAAGTTAACGAAAAAACTAGCACCACTGATATGGGAGCATTCAGAAAAAACTGCGCTGGCTTGTCAACTATTGGCGCAACAAAGAGGACTCGATCAGTTTGCTACTTTTCTGTCCGGTTTACTCCATAACATTGGCTTGATCGTCGCTTTCCGTCTGGTCGATCTGACCGGTGTCACGGATCACTTTCCGGTTTCAGCGGAATTTCAGATGGCTTTTTTTAAACAAGCGTCGCGGTTGTCTATTCAAGTCGGAAAACAATGGGAACTTCCAGCGCTAGTCTTACGTACCATGCAGGATAAAGACGATGATCCGAATCAACAGTCAGAGTTGGCCGCTTGCCTACGACAAGCCGAGCAACTTGCAAGACTGCAGCTTTTGCTGAAGTACGGAATAATTACGCTACCCGATGCCATCGCATTATTAGAGGGCAATGCCGGCTTGCAAGCCTGTTTTCAGAGACTGAACCGAGCCTAGGATCACTCGATACGCGTCCATATTTGTTCCCTGCCATTCGCCGGACTATCTTTGTAGGCGAGAATGCGCAGCTCGGTGGCGCTTGCCAGGCTGATCAGGCAATGATAGGTTTCACCGTTGGCGCGATTAAAGATGTGGCCTTTCCACTCTTGCGAAGAGACTTGGCTCAGGCCACTTAAGACCTGTAAGCCTAGGGCCGAGGTGGCGGTATTGTTGTTTTCATGTACCTTGACGACGGTGCCGCATAAATTCTGGCCGCAGGTGGCAAGCTCAATTTCCAATTGGCCGCTCTGGCTTAGCCAGTGGCCGAGTTGCGGTGCGTTTTGCAAGGCTAGCTGTTGCTTGGCCGCGCGGAACTTGCATTCCAGCTCGCGATCGCTGTCGTTGCAAAGATACGTGCCATCGGCTTGCGCCTGTTTCAATTCTTCTACTACCTGAGCGCGGCTCTTGCCTTCCACCGCCGGTGCGGCCGCCAGTGCGCTACCGATGACTGAGAACGAGGCGCAGAACAGCATTGCTGTTAACAAATTTTTTCCAGACATGACAAACTCCATACAATGAGAGGGGGATCGAAGTTCCGCACCAAGCTCAATGATGCAAAAGGTGGCGGGGTGGCGCTATTACAAACCGCGCGTGTATCTGCCATGTGTTTGGTAAGGGCAGATTTGCAAGCCCATGTATCTGGGCAGCGGGCAGATACATGGGGATACAAATACGCCGTCTTTGGCATGTTAAATCGGATATAAAGCAAGCTATGGAAGCACTGGATCACTTACTTATCGTCGATGACGATGCCGATATTCGCGAGCTGCTGTGTATTTACCTGCAAAAAAATGCGTATAAGGTGAGCACGGCGGCCAACGGCAAACAAATGCGCCAGGCCTTGATGCTGGGCGGCATAGACTTGATCGTACTCGACCTGATGCTGCCGCAAGAAGATGGTCTTAGCCTCTGTCGTGCGCTGCGCGCCAGTGAGCACCGGCATATCCCGATCTTGATGTTGACTGCCTTGGCGGAGGAAACCGATAGGATAGTCGGGCTGGAAATGGGTGCCGATGATTATCTCAGCAAACCTTTTGCCTCACGTGAGCTGTTGGCGCGCGTGCGTGCGGTACTGCGGCGCACGCGCATGCTGCCGCCGAATTTGCGTGCCAGCGCCGCGCCGCCCTTACTGGTCTTTGGCGATTGGCGGCTCGATACACAGGCGCGCCATCTCCTTGATAAAGACGGCACGCTGGTCAGCTTGAGCGGTGCCGAATACCGCTTGCTGCAAGTCTTGCTGGAACATCCGCATCGGGTATTGAGTCGCGATCAGTTACTCAATTTAACGCAAGGTCGGGATGCCGATATGTTTGAGCGCTCCATCGATTTATTGATCAGCCGCTTGCGTGTGCATTTGCAAGACGATGCGCGTGAGCCGCGTTACATCAAGACCATGCGCAGCGAAGGCTATGTGTTTGCCTGCACCGTCAGCGCCGCCAGCACTGGTGATACAGCATGCTGACCGGCATCAGGCACATCACCCGATATCTGTGGCCGCGCTCCTTGTTTGGCCGAATCAGTCTGATCTTATTATTTGGCTTATGCGTGGCGCATATACTGTCGTTTGGCATGATCGTGTACGAACGCGATCAGGCCAGCAAGGCTACCATGTCTTATTATCTCGGGCATGATGTGGCCGGCTCTATCGCCATGCTGGAACGCTTACCGGCAGAAGAAAGAGCCGTGTGGCTGCCGCGACTGGATCGTAACAATTACCGCTATTTTTTACGCGCAGGCGAACCCGCATCAGCACATGTAGCGGAGAAATCAGCCGATACCACCTTGGCAATCGAGGTGATGCAGTCCGTGCGTGCTGCCCTGGGGAGTGGCTATACGGTGATACCTGGTTTCTATCTGGATGCGCAAGCACGCAAACACATGAACCTCCATCTGAACTTGTATGACGGTACGCCAGTGAGTATCGACATGGTCTCGAGCGGCTTGACTTATTCAAGCTGGCTGCCGCTGATTCTGGTAGCACAATTATTGATATTAATCGCTTTCAGTTGGCTGGCAGTACGCCTGGCGACCCGCCCATTGGCGCAACTGGCCGCGGCAGCCGATCGTGTATCGCCCGACCGTAGCACGGATTTATTCCCTACCGATGGCCCACTGGAAGTGGCTAAAGCTGGCATTGCTTTTAATGCTATGCAGCAGCGTATCAGTACGTATTTGAGCGAGCGGATACAAATTTTAGCCGCGGTCACGCATGATTTACAAACACCGATCACGCGTATGCGCCTGCGGGTAGAAATGTCAGATGAGGAAGGGCATAAAGATAAACTCTTGCGCGATCTGCTCGCTATGCAGAGTTTGGTGGAGCAGGGCGTCGCGTATGCGCGCGCCCATCAACTCGGACAACAGCCCAAGGAAAAAACTTACAGCCTTGATCTCGACGCATTGCTGCGCAGTTTGGTCAACGATTATCAAGATGCTGGCCACAGCATCGCTTTGACTGCGCAATTGGGTCGACCGCTGCGCAGCGCACCGCATGCCTTGAAGCGGATACTCAGTAATCTTTTAGATAATGCTTTAAAGTTTGGCAGCGAGGTAGAGATCGTGGTGCAAAATTTGGCAGCAGATCACATTGCTATCGCGGTCTTGGATCGCGGCCCGGGCATTCCGGCAGCAGAGCTTGCCGCAGTATTGCAACCCTATTACCGGGTAGAAAATTCTCGCAACCGTGATACCGGTGGCAGCGGCTTAGGTCTGGCAATTGCACAGCAATTGAGCCTGGCATTGGGCGGCTCGCTACATCTAAGCAATCGTGAAGGTGGTGGCTTGCTTGCTGAGTTACGCTTGCCTGGCTGATTGCGAGCGAGTGACCGGTGGGTACTCCGCAGGATTGTATGTGGTTGCAGGGACCTTAGCTGTATCGGCGGTGCTTACCTTATTGTTGAGTAGGAAGGGAAGGCAAACGACGCTAGCTAGGCCAGTCACATCGCCTTAGCAATGACCAAGGCTTTACCAAGGCCCTGGTAGTTTTGTGAGATAGACTATCAACGACTGGCAGGGCCGACGTGATCCAAATTAATCTGCGAAGTGTTAGCCGTATCACGCATGAACCAGCAGACCAATAAAGTACAAGAAATCACTGCCGTCACATACCAATAAAAACCGCTTTCGAGTTCTACTTTTTTGAACCAGAGCGCGACGTATTCTGCCGTGCCACCAAAGATCGACACCGCGAAGGCATACGGGACGCCGACCCCGGTGGTGCGTATTTCTACTGGAAACATCTCGGCTTTGACCAGCGCATTAATCGAGGTGTAGCCAGAGACGATCATCCAGGCACAGGCAATGAGAAAGAACGCTTCCCACGGTCCTTGCGCATGACGAATCGCGCTCAGCAGTGGTACTGTCAGCAGCGTACCCAGTAGCGCAAAACCGAGTAGCAAAGGGCGTCGTCCGATCCGATCCGATAAGGCACCATAGAGCGGTTGCAAGCACATAGCAAAAATTAAGGAGGCAGCCGAGACCGCAGTGGTCTGGGCATCCGACAGACCGACCGACAGGCGTAAGAACTTTTGCATGTAAGTTGTGTACACATAGAAGGCCAGGGTGCCGCCCATAGTGAGACCAATCACGAGTAATACTTCGCGTGGGTATTGCGCTAATTGACGCAGGCCGCCCATTTTTTTGTTTCTATTGCGTGCCGCTTCAAACGATGGCGTTTCTGGTAAATCATGGCGCATTCTCAAGGCTAATAAGGCCAAGCCCGCTCCCACTACAAATGGAATCCGCCATCCCCAGGCACGCAATTGTTCGGTACTTAAAAAATAATGTTGCAGAACCAGAAGTAATAACAGGGCTAATAATTGTCCACCAATCAAGGTCACATATTGGAAGCTGGCATAGAATCCGCGATGCTTGGAATCTGCCATTTCAGACAAATACGTGGCACTGACACCGTATTCGCCCCCAAGACTTAAGCCCTGAATCATACGCGCAGCTAATAGCAGCAGTGGTGACCAGACCCCCACCATGGCATAGGTGGGGGCGCAAGCGATCAGTAAAGAACCAAAGCACATCAGCAGTACCGAAGCCATCAAGGCACTGCGCCGGCCAAAGCGGTCACCGACATAGCCGAACAGGACACCGCCAACAGGGCGAATGAAAAAGCCTAAAGCAAAAATGCCGGCCGTCGACATCATCTGCGCGGTGGCGTCTTGTGCCGGGAAAAACGAATTGGCAAAGTATAAAGAAAACGCTGCGTAGCAGTAAAAATCAAACCATTCGACTAAATTGCCGGCCGAGCCCACCAAGATAGCGCGTAGCCGGCTCATGCTGATCGCTTCTTTGTCGGTGTTACCCGGCCGTGGCATAGCCGGTTGATCTGGATGGGGCGTCTGCGCTTGGGCAGGCGCTGCGTCGATGTGGGTCGCGTTCATTGATGTCTCCGTTGCCGTGATAGGTATTTTATTTTTTTCTACCATCCTAGTATTCACAAAATTGTGCTCTGACGTATCCGCATGATGCACCCCTCAGGCCTCCGTAGTTTTACGGAGGGAGTAAATAAGTAAGCACTTTCAATGCAACAGCCGCTATGATCGCTGCACCTGTCCTTTTGCAACTCGCACGTATCATCATTCCAGCATGCGCTTTCATTTTCTCCTTTCTTGGCGTCGTCATTACCGGTGGTGCTTGTTTGCGCTGGCCAATGTGCTGCTCATTGTATTGGCCGGACAATGGATGGAGGCACGCGAGATCGCCAGCAAGACAGTATCGATTGAGCAATCGGCTAAAGCGCAGGTTTTAGGCTTGCGCGGCATCGTTGAAAAATACGACTACCTTCCGTTTGCTGCTGCACAACATCCGGATGTCATTCAGCTTTTGCATGAGCCGACTGATCCGGCCTTAACCGCGCAGGTCAATCAATACTTTTCTGCCCTGAAAGCGGAAGCTGGTGTTGCTGCACTCTATGTGATCAGTGTGTCAGGGGTTACGTTGGCGGCGAGTAACTGGAATACGCGTGAGAGTTTTGTTGGGCAGTCGTATCAGCAGCGTCCGTATTTTGAAGATGCGCTGTCCGGTCGCACCGGTCTGTTTTACGGGCTGGGGTTGACCACGGGGGCATCCGGCTTGTTTATTGCCAAGCCAGTGCGCTCCGGCTCGAAGGTCATTGGAATTATGGTAGCGAAGCTGAGTCTCGATGCCTTGGAACGGGTTTGGACAAAAAGTGTCGAACCCTTGGTGTTGCAGGATAGCCGAGGGATCGTTTTTCTCAGTTCTGTGCCGGCCTGGCTATATCAAAGCAGAAGCCCACTGGGCCAGACGGATCTGCGCTGGTTACAACTGCATAGTCAATATGGCAGCGCCCGACACGATGCGGTCTTGCCATGGCAAATAGAGAAGAATGCTCACACACCAGAGTTTGTATTGCGCGCCAGAGTTAACGGCCAGCGCCGTTCCTACCTCGCCTCCGAAACCTATCTGCCGGAACTAGGCTGGACCTTGATCGTTACCAGTGATTTGGAGGATGTCAGGCAGGCCAAGCTGGCAGCCATCCTCATTGCCAGCTTGCTGAGCATTGTGGTATTGCTGGGCATATTGTATTGGCACCTGCATCAACGCCGCTTAATCGAGCAGCAGCAAGCCAGAAGAGAATTGGAACAGCGGGTACTCGAGCGTACGCACGACCTGCAAGAAGCCCATGCGTTTCGTAAATCGATGGAGGATTCGCTGTTAGTCGGGATGATTGCCCGTGATCATTCGGGAAAAATCATTTATGTCAATAATGCCTTTTGTGACATGGTCGGCAGCGACCGCGATGCTTTGTTAAATTGCCAGCCGCCTTATCCGTATTGGCATCCGGACGAGCTGGAAAAACATTGGCGCAATAATGAACAACTCTTGAATGGCCACTCTGCGCCCCATGGTTTCGAGTCGAGAATTCGGAATCGTGCCGGCGAAGACAGGTACATTATGGTGTACACCGCAGCCTTAATTGATTCCAATGGTGTTCGGCAAGGCTGGATGAGTTCCATCGTCGATATCACGGTACAAAAGCGCATTAAAGATGGCCATCATGAGCAGGAACGAAAACTGCAACGCAGTGCCCGTCTGGCGAGTCTTGGTGAGATGGCGTCGACGCTGGCGCATGAACTCAATCAGCCCTTAATGGCGATTTCTAACTTCGCCTTGGCTGCTCGAGCGATGGCGCACGACAGCGTGCCACCAATGCTGGGCTCGGCGCTGCAGGAAATTGTCGCGCAGTCGAAACGGGCCAGCGACATTGTCAAGCGTGTGCGGGCATTGATCAACCCGCAGCGTGGTGCGTATGAAATTGTGTCTATACACGCCGTCATCAGCGATGCATTAGCGATGCTACAACATGAGATTCAGCAAACCCAGACGCTTGTGACAACGGAGATCGAGATTGCGCTGCCAGCTACCCGCGGCGACAAAGTATTATTGCAACAAGTGCTGATTAACTTATGCCAGAATGCCATGCAGGCGATGGAAGCTTTGCCGTTGACCCAACATCGTTTGACTGTTTCGGCAAAGCAGGTCGGGCGCACGATACAGGTGCGTGTCGCTGACCTTGGGCCGGGGATTGCTGCGCATTTAGTCGAGCAAGTATTTACCTCGTTTTTCACCACGAAGCCCGATGGCTTAGGCTTGGGCTTGAATATTTGCCGAACCGTTATTGAAGCGCATGGCGGCCGTATTTTTGTGGAAAACAAGGACGAGGGCGGTGCCGTTTTTTTATTTACTTTACCGATCAGCCAATGAATGAGACACCCTTGATGCTGTATGTGGTGGACGACGATGAGGCGCTGCGTCGTTCGTTGCATATGTTACTTTTTTCTCAGGGCTTGCCGGTTCAGAGCTTTGATACCGGCGAGTCTTTCTTGGCCACGGTTGATCACCGCAAGCCTGGTTGTGTGGTGCTTGATCTGCGCATGGCGGGGATCAGTGGCTTATCGGTATTGGCAGAATTAAAGCTGCGCCATAGCCCACTCGTGGCCTTGTTTTTGTCGGGACATGGCGATATTCCAACCGCGCTGGAAGCCGTTCGTTTAGGTGCCTACGATTGGATAGTCAAACCCGATGTTGAGCAGTTGTTAGAAAAACTGCCGAGTGCGATCAGCGAAGCCCACGCGCGCGCGCATGCCTTGCAGCGCTGGAGCGAGCTGACTGTGCGCGAACGCGAAGTCGCACGTCTGGTTTGCCTTGGGTACAGCAATAAAGACATCGCCCGACAATTGCTGCCTCCGGCCGGGCCGCGCACGGTAGAGACTCATCGTTCCAACATCTTTGATAAATTAAATTTGGCGAATGCGAATGAGCTCAGCCGTTGGCTGAGTTTGTACAACTGGTTAGATTGAGATTATGCCGCCACTGCAAGTGGCGTAATTGCCTTGGTGATTGCCTTATCGGCGATGCGTGTCTATCTTTTTTACACCTGAAACACCGTATACCTCGTCATTCCTGCATGTCACAGCCGCGTCATTCCCGCATGCTTTTGGCGGGAACCCAGTGTCGTTTTTAACACTGAAAACGTCATCATTTCTGACATTTTCAGTGAGCCACGAACGTCGCTGGATTCCTGCCAAAAGCGCGCAGGAACGACGTTACGGGCGGCTGGGTGGATGCGTAATCGACCTGGCCTGCTCTCGCCTCATCATTCCTGCGCAGGCAGGAATCCAGTGGCACGTCAGTGCCTTCAGGGTAGGAGGGTCGATCAAGGGCACTTTTTTTCTGTGAAATTTGCAGTTTGCTTAATTAAAACGAGTGCGAGATACCGCTGAAGAATGCGCTTGGGTTTGCACCGGCAGCAGCGGTATTCGGGTTGTTAAAGTCCATGTTGAAATTGCTCAGCGCGCTGTTATGAACGTTGGCTAAAGCCACATACAATAAAGTCCGTTTTGACAAGCTGTAATTGGCACCGACCACGATTTGGCTGGCGCTGCCTACGTGTTGATTGACCTTGGCATGGTAGGCGGCACCAATGAGTGTCAGTGCTGGGCTCAGGCGGTAGTTAAGGCCTAACCAATACTGGCTGGTTTTGTCCGGCTTGCTTTGGCTGACTGCCACGGTATCGGGGGCCGACAGTGATTGATAACCGACATAGAGTGTCAAGTCATCCAATTTGGCGGTACCACCGAGCGTCAATTCATTTGAGTATTGATACAGGGAGCTGGCGCGGCCTTTTGCATCTTTGGCAAAGTCATACATGGCGGTGACGGTGTAGTTATTGAACGCATAATTCAATGCGATGCCACCGGTGCTGTTGGCGCTGGTCGAGCCGGCCACTTCGCCTAAGCCGTAAGTAACTTGTACGGAAGCACCGCCAAATTGTGGTGAGATGTAGTTGATGCCATTGTTGTAGGTAGGCCAGTTGCGTCCCTTGACCAAGGTCGCTGTACCTGACCACATCTGGCCGGTCGGATCGAGGCCCCAAACCTGATCGCTGGGCAGGGTTAAATCGCGGCCCAGTTTCAGCGAACCGAAGGCACCACTCAAGCCAACCAAGGTGCGGCGCGAGAAGATGGTGCTCGAGCCACCGTTGTTGGCACCATTTGCGCCGGAAAAGCCATTTTCGAGTAAGAACATGGCTTTTAAACCATTTCCTAAGTCTTCTTCGCCTTTAAAACCTAACAGACTGGTACCCCAGACATTGCCGCCTATGCTGCTGGTGGTACCGAGTACGCCAGGCGTGGCGGTGGCCTGATTGGTGGTCAGCATGACGCCGTCAACCAGGCGCCCGTAGATAGTGACATTGCTTTGTTGTGCGTAGGCTTGCGTCGCCAACAGGGAGCTCATTGCCAGGGCAGTGCCCAGAGCGCGCGCCAATGGGAAGTGGGTGGATGGTGTTTTCATATTGTCTCCTGAGTGTATGAGGGTGTTAAGCCTGATTAAATTGGTCATTCCGCACAGCGTCATGCCAAATTTTTATAAGAAATGTTTTTCGTTTGAGCCTGTGAATGTATTCGACTCGGCCAAAAAACAGCTTCTTTAATTAATAAACCAAATTGATTTATTAATTAAATGTACCATTTATTTTTTTAATTGCTAAAAATTTTCGCGAAAAAAAAGCGGTATATAGTCTAAATGTCACATAGGTGCAACATTGCTGCTCGGTATGTAGGCTCCGGTAGCGAGCCAAAAAGATCAGTTTCAAGCTGCTGATTAGGCTTTTTACTACGCGCTGTGTCTTGTCAGGCAGGGTGTTGTTCGCGGAAACGGGAAGGCGGGGGAGTTTACTTGTCAGGCGGAGAAAATCAGTGCGATGATTTATTTATAATTAATAAAACTACTTGATTTAATAAATTGACCGAGCTATATTGCTGATCAGCGTAATGCTGACACGAATAAAATCAGAACACCTGTATCGTTCATCGCTTAGTTGCTGCGCTAAGACATATATAAAACTCAAGGAGACCTACATGAATTTGCAACATAGCATCTCATTAGCTGTATTGACCTGCGTCGCAGGAATCGCCTGCGCTGCAGAGCAACCTGTGATCGGTTTAATTACCAAAACAGAAACCAATCCTTTTTTTGTCAAAATGAAAGAGGGCGCGCAACTCCGCGCCACGGCCTTGGGCGCGAAATTGCTGACTGCTGCGGGTAAAAGTGATGGCGATAATGCCGGGCAAGTAACGGCGATTGAAAATATGGTGTCTGCCGGTGCGAAAACTATTTTGATTACACCGAGTGATGCCAAGGCAATTATTCCTGCCATTAAAAAAGCCCGTGATAAAGGCGTGATGGTGATTGCTTTGGATAGTCCGACTGCGCCGCAAACGGCCACCGATGGTTTGTTTGCCACTGATAATTATCAGGCCGGCATCTTGATCGGGCAGTATGCGAAAGCCAGTTTTGCTGGCAAGCCGGTAAAAATTGCCATGCTCGATTTATTTCCTGGTCATCCGGTTGGCATTACTCGTCATAATGGCTTTCTGAGTGGCTTTGGTGCCAGCGGTATCAGCGCTGCCACCACGGATTTGCTTAAAACGGCCGATGTTGTTTGCATGGCCGACACCTATGGTGACCAAGGCAAGGGGCAAACTGCGATGGAAAACTGTCTGCAGAAAAACCCTGAAATTAATTTGGTCTACACCATCAATGAACCTGCCGCGGCAGGTGCTTACAAGGCCTTGAAAGCCGCCGGTAAAGAGAAAACGGTCATGATTGTGTCGGTGGATGGCGGTTGTGCCGGCGTGCGTGATGTTAAAGCCGGTGTGATCGCCGCAACTTCGCAGCAGTATCCGATGAGAATGGCGGATTTAGCGGTGGAAGCCGGTGTGACTTACGCTAAAACAGGTAAAAAAGTCGCTGGTTATACCGATACCGGCGTGACCCTCATCAGCGACAAAGTAGTTGCTGGCGTGGAGAGTAAAGATACCGCTTTTGGTCTCGGTGCTTGCTGGGGTAAATAAGCTGGAATAGTAAGTAAAAGTGGCGCTGCAGGTGCAGCGCCACTTTTTAAGCAGTCGCTCGTTCGTTAAGGATAACGTGGTATGAAATTGAATCTCAAAGAACATCTTCCGCCGCTTTCGGCGCTCGGTCCGATTATTGCCTTGCTGGTAGCAAGTATTTTCTTTACTTGGCAGTCCGAGCATTTTTTCAGTGGCCAAAATTTTTCCCTGATCTTGCAGCAGGTGATGGTCGTCGGCGTGATTGCGATTGGCCAAACCTTGATCATTTTGACTGCCGGGATAGATTTGTCCTGCGGCATGATGATGGCGCTGGGCTCGATTGTGATGACGAAATTCGCTACCGATCTGGGCATGAATCCCTATCTGGCGATTCTATGCGGTATGTTGGCTTGCGTATTGATAGGTTTCCTCAATGGTGCTTTGGTGACGATGGTCAAGCTGCCACCATTTATTGTCACGCTCGGTACGATGAATATTGCATTCGCAGTGACGCAGCTGTACTCCCACGCGCAAACGATTACTGACATCCCTGAGATGATGTCGTTCTTCGGCAATACCTTCAGCATCGGTCAAACCACGGTCACCTACGGTACGGTTTTGATGCTCGCTTTGTATGGCTTGACTTGGTTATATTTACGCGATACCGCACCGGGTCGGCATATTTATGCCATCGGCAATAATCCTGAAGCTGCGCGTTTGACTGGTATTGCTACCGGTAAAATTATGCTCGGCATCTATATGATGGCGGGCTTGTTTTATGGCGTCGCAGCTTTGCTTTCTGTGGCACGTATGGGGGTCGGTGATCCGCAAGGCGGGCAGACCGATAATCTCGACAGTATTACGGCCGTTGTTCTCGGTGGTACCAGTTTGTTTGGTGGTCGTGGTTCGATTTTGGGCACCTTGATCGGTGTGCTCATCGTCGGGGTATTCAGGAATGGTCTGACCTTGATGGGTGTGCCTTCGGTGTATCAGGTATTGGTGACCGGCGTCTTGGTGATTTTGGCGGTTGCTACCGATCAACTCACACATAAAAAAGGTTGAAAATGAGCAAGCATAATTCTTCCGTTATTTTTCAGGCGAGCGGACTGACCAAGCGTTACGGCAGCGTCACGGCGCTCGATGGGACTGATTTTGAATTGCGGGCCGGTGAAATTTTAGCTGTCATTGGTGATAATGGGGCGGGCAAATCGTCCTTGATCAAAGCCTTGTCGGGTGCGCTGATTCCTGATTCTGGTCAGATGTTACTCGATGGCCAGACCGTGGCATTCAAGTCGCCTATTGATGCGCGCCGTCACGGTATCGAAACGGTCTACCAGGATTTGGCCGTGGCACCGGCAATGACGATTGCCGAAAACTTGTTTCTCGGCCGTGAATTGCTGCGTCCTGGCTTGTTGGGCAAGTGCTTTCGCATTATCGACAAAAAACGCATGTTGGCCGAAGCGGTTGGCCATATGAAGGATTTGAAGATCGGTATACGCTCGATGAAGCAGGCGGTCGGCACTTTGTCCGGCGGCCAACGTCAAGGAGTGGCGGTTGCTCGCAGTACGGCATTTGCCAAGCATGTGGTGATTCTCGATGAGCCCACCGCCGCCCTCGGGGTGAAGGAGGGGAATATGGTGCTGGAAATGATACGGCGTGTGCGTGACCGTGGCTTGCCGGTGATTTTGATCAGCCACAATATGCCGCATGTGTTTGAGATCGCTGACCGCATCCATATTCAGCGTTTAGGCAAACGCGTGGCGCTTGTCAATCCTAAAAAAATCAGTATGTCGGATGCGGTCGCGGTGATGACTGGCGCGAAAAACCCTCAAGACCTGCCTGAGGATGCGCATGCTTAAAGGAATCAACCCACTGTTGTCTGCCGATTTGCTGAAGATTTTATGCGAAATGGGGCATGGTGATGAAGTCGCCGTGGTCGATGCCAATTTCACCGCGCGTTCGCTGGGGCGGGGCAAACCTATCATTGAGTTGCCGGGCAGTGATTTACTCAGTGCCTGCGACGCCGTGCTGTCGGTGTTTCCACTCGATGCGGCGGTCGCACAACCGGTGGCGTATATGCAGGTGTGCGAGTCGCCGGACGGCTATTTGTCCGAGACGCAAGCGAACATCGTGAAGCTGTTAAGTCGCAGTGCATTAGCTCAAGCGGCACAATGTCAGGCCACCGAACGGTTTGCTTTTTATGAACGCGTGAAACAAGTGTATGCCATCGTGCAGACCGGTGAAATGCAGCCGTATGCGAATTTTATCTTTAAAAAAGGCGTCCTCACTACGCTGTCGCCGGTGTGATGAATTGTTTCCTCTTGCTTGTCAGACCGAGCTTTGGCTCAGGCTGGCAAGTTTGGCGACATGGCATGGTGTAGAATGCCCACTCACTGCAATGATGCATTTCGGATAAAAAACCACGCTTATGCAAGACGTCATGACCGACCCGACAGATGCTCAATCCGATGAAATAAAATGGTTGCGCCCACGAGGTTCCAACCAGGTCGGAATGAGTCAATTCAATGAACGCATTGTTCTTCAGGCGATTCGCACCCGCGGCAGTATGCCTAAGGCTGATTTGGCGCGCTTGACTAATCTGAGTACGCAAACCGTCTCGCTGATCATTAACCGTCTGCTCGACGAAGGTTTTGTGCTCAAGCAGACACCGATCCGTGGCAAAGTCGGCCAGCCTTCGGTTCCCATCGTGCTTAATCCCGATGGCGCGTTTTCTATTGGTATCAAGATAGGTCGGCGTGGTTTGGATTTGTTATTGGTTGATTTTGTCGGTCAAGCGCGCGAGCGTTCTTCGTGGTCGTACCCGTTTCCCGATCCCGATACCTTGTTTAAAGATATAGAAGTGCAACTCAATACCATGTGCGCGCGGCTGGGGCCAACGCAATTGCCGCGTCTTTCAGGCATAGGTATTGCCGCTCCGTTGGCGCTGGGAGGCTGGCAAAAATTGCTGGACATCACGCCGCAGCAAAATAATAAGTGGGACCAGATCGATATCTTGTCGCGCATTGAAGCCATGACCGAGTTGCCGGTAGAGTTTGCCAAAGACACGGCGGCCGCCTGCGTGGCAGAGTTGGTTTCCGGGCGTGGACGCAGTATCAAAAGTTTCTTTTACTTATTTGTCGATACCTTTATCGGTGGTGCGCTCGTGCTCAACAGTCATTTGCATGGCGGTTTGCATGGCAATGCCGGCGCGGTCGGTTCCTTACCGTTGGCGATTTCGCATGCCGATACGCGCACGGCACCGGAGCAGTTGCTCAGTGCTGCGTCGCTGTTTAATTTGGAACAATTATATGCCGCCTCCGGCTTGGACCAGAGTGCCTCGTATGATGAACGAGCATTACAGGAACCGTGGCTGACGCACACCGGTGCTTGGCTCGATGACGCCGCGCGTGCCATCGCGTTTGCCATCATCAGTTCGGTGTGTTTTTTGGATTTGGAAAGTATCGTGATCGATGGTTCGCTGGACCGTCTGTTATTGGAAAAGCTGCTTTGTGAAGTAGAAAAGTCTTTGGATTTGTACCGTTGGGAAGGAGTGTTACGTCCGCTTATTCTGGCCGGTACCATCGGGCCGGACGCCCATGCCATCGGTGCGGCCTTACTTCCTTTGTATGCCAATTTCGGACCTGACCGCGATTTGTTTTTAAAAAATACCCCTAATACTTAATCGTGCCACCTGTGCTCTGATGTTTTGATGCTCGCTTGCCTGTGCGGGCAAGCAGATCGACAGACCGGTGGCGGTACCATATCTGGAGAAGAAAATGATAGTCACTTTTGGTGAAGCACTGGTTGATATGATAGAACAAGAAGATGGCCGCTTTGCCGCTATCCTCGGTGGTTCGGTGTGTAATTTTACTTTGGCTGTGGCCCGTCAAGGCATGGCCGTCACCTATCTCAACCCTTTTTCCATCGATACCTTCGGCGATCGTTTTACCCATCATTTGCGTGGTGCCGGTGTCAGCTTGGCGAGCCCGACCCGTAGTCTGCAGCCGACCTCGATCGCGGTGGTCACGCTCAATGAGCAGAAACTACCGACCTATGCATTTCACCGCGCTGCCGTGGCTGACCGCGATATCACGGCAGAGCAAGCCTGTGCGGCCTTGCCGTCGGCGATGACACTGTTACACACCGGTGGTTTGACCTTGGTGCCGGACGAAATTGAAAAAACGCTGCAGATTGTCCGCGCTGCCGGCAAAGCCGGTGCGATTATCTCTATCGATGCCAATATGCGTCCTATGGTGTGCCCTGATCTGACTGCCTATGCTGCCGGAGTACGGAAAATGTTAGCGCTGGCGGATATGGTCAAGGTCAGCGATGAAGATTTGCGCCATCTGGGCTTGCAGCATGCCGAACCGATCGATGCTGCACGCACGCTGTTTCTTGATTCCAACATCAAATTGATTGCTCTGACCTTGGGTGAGCATGGCGGCATTCTGCTCTCGCGCACTGAGCATGTGGCGCAGGGAATACCGGCCGGTGTTAGCGTGGTCGATACGGTCGGTGCCGGCGACAGCTTTTGGGCTGGCTTGGCTGCGAGTTTGCAGGGTGCTGGGCACTTGTCGGTAGCGGGTTTGTCTACGCTCAATCAGACTGCGCTGGAAAATGCCTTGCGCTTTGCCATTGCCACTGCGAGTTTGAACGTCATGCGCGCTGGCTGTAATCCGCCTGACAGCGCGGAAGTGGCGGCGTTTTTAGCGCGCTGAAGTGTGATCGCCGGGCTATTCTTGAGATCTCAGTCGCACATTCCTTGACATGTAAAGACTGGTCTATATATTGGTTTATTATCATAAAAAATCTGACTAGGGTTTGAAGCCCCGGCCTTCAGAGGCTGTAGCAAAAGCCTGATGGACGCTTTTTTACACCTGAAACACCGTATACCTCGTCATTCCCGCGTGCTTTTGGCGGGAGCCTAGTGTCGTTTTTGCACTGAAAAAAGTTGTGAGGCAGGAGAAAGATCATGCATATCGAAATTGGGTCTTACGAAGCGAAAACAAAATTACCCGAATTATTGCGTGCCGTGCAGTTGGGTCAGCGGTATACGATCACACTGCGCGGCGAGGCAGTCGCTGACTTGATTCCAGTAGAAGCAGCGCAAAAAAATGAAGTCGCAGCGGGGGTTGCTCAAATGCAAAAATTAATGGCATCGTATCCGCCATTGTTAGGAATCGACACGAAAGCACTGATTGAGCAAGGCCGCGACTGATGCGTTTCGTTCTCGATAATTCGGTGACGATGCGCTGGTTGTTCGGTGATGGTTCAACTGGCGATCAAGTTTATGCCAATCAGGTATTGGCGGTGATCGCTAAGGCCAATGTGGTGGTGCCAAGCGCTTATTTGCTGCGTGAAACGATCGTGTACACGCTCGCAAGCAGGAGGCTGATCTTCAGCTTACCCGATGAGCGAATACATTTCTGAAGCACATTCTTCATAATTTACTAGACGACCGGTCTAATATTGGATATAGTATCAACGCTGACGCCGTGTACAACAGCATCTGCGTCGCCAATTCTTCACTGTTTCTTCACACGGAGTGGGAGACACAGCCAGTGTATTGGAGTATTCTTTTACGCATGCAGGTTAGACGACTGGTCTACTACTTGTTATGAACAATTTTATTCAGGAGCAAGAAAATGAAAAAAGTATTGATGGTATTGACTTCGCATAGTGAACTTGGCAACACCGGTCGTAAAACTGGTTTTTGGCTGGAAGAGTTGGCCGCACCGTATTACGTTTTTAAAGATGCCGGCGTGGAAGTCGTGTTGGCGTCACCGCTCGGTGGACAACCGCCGCTCGATCCTAAGAGCGATGAGCCAGACTTTCAAACCGAACAAACCAAGCGCTTCACTGCCGATTCACAGGCCAATGCGCAATTGGCGGCGACGGTGCGCTTGGACTCGTTGTCGCAAGCCGATTTCGATGCAGTCTTTTACCCAGGTGGTCACGGTCCTTTGTGGGATTTGGTGGCCGACCAGCATTCGATCGCACTGATTGAGTCTGTCATCGCCGCCAACAAGCCGGTAGCACTGGTTTGCCATGCACCTGGGGTACTGCGCGACGTCAAAACAGCGGCCGGTCGTCCTTTGGTTGAAGGTAAAAAAGTGACGGGCTTTACCAATACCGAAGAAGCGGCCGTCGAGCTGACCGACATCGTGCCGTTTCTGGTCGAAGATATGCTTAAGGCCAAGGGTGGCATCTATTCCCAAGGCCCGGATTGGGCTTCCTATGTCCTCATCGATGGCTTGTTGATCACCGGACAAAACCCGGGTTCCTCAGCGGCCGCGGCAGCCTTATTGTTGCAGCAACTGAGCTGAGTAGAGATGTCAGCACTCCCGTGCTTCTTTGCTTGAGAAGCGCGGGGCTGCGGTTGCAGCGATCAGCTCATCGATTTATGCAACTGCCGATTGTTTGTATATAATTGCCTCACCGATCCAAGCGTTGAGGCTTTTTCCTTCAGCTTGAGCGGCGATGGCCGCACGCGCGTGAACTGCCGGTTCTATGCGTACCAGAAATTTTCCAGAGTAGGTTTTTTGTGGCTTTCTGCCTAGTTTTTTGCATGTGGTAAGGTAGTCTTCGACTGCTACAGCCATGGCGGCGCGCAGTTCGCTCACAGATTGGCCGTGAAAACCGATGACGTCATCAATGCCTGCGAGTCGGCCGGTGAAGAGCGCATCCTCGTCCGAGTAGTCAATCTTGGCTAAATAGCCTTTGTGCATCATGATGTTCATATGCTCACTCCTGCCTTTATCGGATTTGCGCGTAAAACCCCGTCGTTCAGAGGCTGTCGCAAAAGCCTAATGGACGCTTTTTTACATCTGAAACACCGTACACCTCGTCATTCCCGCGTGCTTTTGGCGGGAACCTAGTGTCGTTTTTTACACTGAAAATGCCACAATTTCTGGCATTTTCAGTTAACCACGAACGTCGCTGGATTCCTGCCAAAAGCACGCAGGAACGACGCGGCCACCAGTCGGGGTAATGATACCGACTGAAAACCCTTTTGCGACAGCCTCTTTAGGGCGGGGAGGATGTCAAAAGAAATTCTCTGGCATCGCGTACTTGATAGCGTTTCGCCTCTTTTTCCGGGTGCGGGCGATGAAAAGTAGCGACAACGTCATTTAATTCAAACCGAACCCGTGAACCATTTCCTTCGACGGTGATTGCGCCACAAGCTATGAACAAGGCTTCAATCTTGCGCCATTCAAGTGCAGCGCTGACCGGATCGGTGAAAATATCAGCGAGGGTACTCAAGTGTTTGCTATTCATGACTGCTGAATGATACTATATAATGATACTGCTGATTGATTGCAGAATCAAGCCGTGATGCTGCCGACCGTATTCCAGCCTATTCCTCCCGTGCCCACCACTACCACGCTGCCGTAGCAAAGCGCTGAACCAGAAAATCAAGCAGCGCTCTGACGGCCGGCGATAAATGTTTGCGTGATGGATAGAGCGCATAGATACCCATGTCTGGCAAGTTCCAATCGGGCAGCACAACTTGCAAACTGCCATCAAGCAGGTGCGGATTGGCCAGGTAGGTCGGCTGCAGCGCGATACCACCGCCGGCCAAAGCCGCGCGTAACAAGGCGGTGGCTTCGTTGGCGCTGAAATTGCTGGCCACCGCGACTTCCATTTGTTCTTCGCCACGCTGCAGTTTCCACACGCTTTGACCGAAGTTGGCATAGCACAGGCAGCGGTGCGCCGGCAGATCGGCCGGCATCGCCGGGTGACCATGCTGTGCCAGATAGGCCGGTGCCGCAACTAACACCGAGGTGCATGGTGCCAGCAGCCGACCGATCAAGTTGGGGTCGGGCGTGGCGCTGATGCGGATGGCCAGATCGATACGCGCTTCGACCAGACTAAGCGCGCCTTCGCTGGCATTCAGATCAATTTTGAGTTGCGGATAGAGTTGCAGAAATTCTACGATTGCCGCCGCTATCTGGGCATAGGCCAAAGAAACACTGCAAGTGATGCGTAATTGTCCGCGCAAGGCGGCATCGCGACTACAGGTTTCCTCTTCGACGTGCTGCATCAAGGCTAACATTTGCTGGCTGCGGCGCAGACAGTTTTCACCGGCATCCGTGAGCGTGACGCTGCGCGTGGTGCGTTGTAACAAACGCGCATCGAGCCAGCGCTCGAGTTCGCCGACATAGCGTGTCACCATGGCACGCGACATGTCGAGTTTATCGGCGGTTGCGCTGAAGCTTCCACTTTGCGCAACTTCAGTAAATACTTGCATGGCTGTCAGTCTATCCATGATTTGCTCGATTTAAGAAACAGTGATCGGCAGATTATGCCATTTATCTGTTCGATTAAAGCAACTATAGTCTGATTCAACGCTGCAAGGCGTTCCCTTCTAACGAGCTGATAGGAATTGATCATATGCTACGCACCACACTTTTCGCGGCCTCGCTGGCCCTTGCTTCGCACGCCAGTCTGGCTGCTGCACCGTTGACTGTGCAAGTTTATACTGCCGATGCCGGTAGTTTCAACGTCAATGCCACGTTGGTGTATGGCGAAACCGAAGCCATCGTGATCGACAGCGGCTTCACGCGTGCCGATGCGCTACGTATTGCCGCCAAGGTGCTCGATAGCGGCAAGCAATTGCGCACCATCTACATCAGTCAGGCTGACCCCGACTATTACTTTGGGGCGGAAATCTTAAAAGTGATTTTCCCCCAGGCCGATGTGGTGACGACGCCGGCTGTATTGGAAAAGCTGGCCGCCAAGATGCAGGCTAAGCTGGCCTTTTGGGGGCCGAAAATGGCTACCAATGCACCGCATGCACCGGTGCTGCCACGTGCCTTGTCGGCGCCCTTTCTCCAGCTCGAGGGGCAAACCATAGAAATTCGCGGCACCAGCGGCATCTTGGCGCATCGCCCGTATGTTTGGATTCCCGCTATCAAAACCATCGCCGGTAATATCGCTGTGGTCGGCAATGCCCACGTATGGACGGCAGACACGCAAACTGTCGCCGAGCGCGCTGCTTGGATCGCGCAACTCGATGAGATGGCGGCCCTCAAGCCGGAGATCGTGGTGCCGGGTCACATGGCGGCCGGAACGAAAACCGATGCCAGTGCGATCACTTTCACCAAGGATTATCTGCAAAGCTTTGAAAAAAATCTCGCTGCGAATAAAGATAGCACCGGCTTGATCAAGGCCATGCAACAAGCTTATCCACAGCTCGGTACTGGTACCATGTCCTTGGAAATTGGTGCCAAGGTCAATACAGGCGAAATGAAATGGTAGTGCTTGCCGCCATCTATTTTGACGCAAAAAATTGGGAAATGACATGATGTTAAGCACGCTGACTTATTTGTTTGATCCCTTATGCGGCTGGTGTTACGGTGCCGCACCCGCCATTGAACGTTTGGCGCAACAAGCGGGTTTTCTCGTACAGTTGTCGCCTACCGGCTTATTCGCTGGGGCTGGCGGGCGCATTATGGATGCTGGCTTTGCCGAAATCGCTTGGTCGCATGACTTGCGCATTGCTGAGAAAACCGGCCAAGTTTTCAGTCAAGCATATCGCAGCCAAGTGCTGGGTCAACATGGCAGTCGTTTCGATTCGGCTTGCGCGACATTGGCACTGACGGCGGTTTCTCTGACGGCACCGCAGTATGAACTGGCAGCCTTGAAGCATTTTCAACTGGCGCGCTATGTCCGTGGATTGGACATCACGGACTTGCGAGTGGTGACGGTACTGTTGAACGAGATCGCTTGTGTTGCGGCGGCTGAACGTCTGGCACAAGCTGATGCAGAGCTGAATTCGGTCAATTATGCACGCATGCAACATTCACAAGCGTTGATACGTAGCTACGGTATGACTGGCGTCCCGCAAATCATCATCAGTGATCATACCGGCAGCCGTTTGGCCGATCCGGAAATCTTGTGGGGCCAGCGGGCCAAATGAACATTGGGCTGACATTGCTATCTGCCGGCAAAATACTGTTCTAAGGAGGCACAGACGGAACTTGCCACGGCTTCCTGCAAGTGTATCGAAAACGCCGCTTGATGGTCGCATTGTATCGACCAAGCGATGCAACCAGCTTTGGCGTCGAGCATCCGAAACGATGTTCTGATGAAATGGCCCTCGACGCGGATGCTGCCTTCCAGAAAGTGGCTGACCCCTGCTTGCAGGCCGGCGTCTGCCATGTCTCCTTCATGGATGTTGTACTGGCGGGCGAATGTGTGCGAGACGATTTTGTCGCCGAATTCGCGGAACAGTTGGTGCGACAATTCTTCGCTCAAGCCTTCGGTAAAGCAGACCCCGGCGCTGTTGTCGGAAAGGTATTTTAGGGGAAATGCCGCTAGTCGGTGGCGATGCTTGATCTCGGCGACTCTCACCGCGGAGCGTCGAATTACGGGCATGTAATGTCCTAAGGGAATGGTGATGTGCAGGTTGACGTTGTGGCCCATCGTGGCGTAAAACGCTTTGAGTTTTTCACGCAGTCGGCCGATTTGGACACGTACGATAGGATCTTCACCCGTATTGTAAGAGGCCGGATCGCGCTCAAACACTTCGATGCCTATGCTGTATTCGGTGATATCGCGGATTGCATTGGCAAGTTGCTTTTCGATTAAAAACCGCAGCAACAGGCACATCCGTCTCGATTTGACAAAGGGTGCACTGTCCAGCACTTGGGCCAAGGCGGCGCGAATTTCGAGTCCATCAATGCCGGCTGTTCCTTCGATGGCATGGTTGAGCGGGGCTTGGGGCAGGCTGGCTGCGAGCCCTGGCGTATACATCACTGATGAGTTAATGATTCTCTCCTGAGACCTTACATGGGTAAATTGCCAATCTTATTGGCGCTGAATATGTTTCTGTTTGGCAAATAATTGCTAGACGTATTTGCATGACACAAGATAAACTCTAGGCCGTCTCGCACAGATTGACCTTCCGCTTACCTTCCGGTTGATAAGTAATTGTTTATAAACAGTTTATTTTATGATCGTGAATTGACTATGCCGGTTTTGTCTGCTCTCAATAAGCGTAGTTACTTCGAGCAAGGTGCTTTTTACCTGGCGGATTGCTTGGTCAGTCCGTCAAGCAAGACGGTTTTACGCGAGGAAATCAGTCGCCAAATCGAGCCGCGTGCGATGGATGTGCTGGTGGTGTTGTGCGAGCGGGCCGCTATGGTGGTCAGTGCGGAAGAGTTATTGCAATTGTGTTGGGGCACAACTTTATTCGGTGACAATCCGGTGCACAAAGTGATCGCCCAATTGCGCCATGTCTTGGGTGATGATGCCAAGGCACCGGTTTATATAGAAACGATACGCAAACGCGGCTACCGCATCGTCGCTACGGTGCGAGCGGTCGCGGTCGGTCGGCAGGAAAATTGGGCAGGGAAATCACCGTTTCGTGGTTTGCAAGCATTCGTGGAAGAGTATGCGGAGGTTTTTTTTGGGCGTGATAATGCTATTGAGCAATTATTGCAAACAGTGAAAGCCAGTGTCAGACGCCCGCAAGCGCTTACCGTGGTGCTTGGCCCGAGCGGATCTGGTAAAACCTCGTTGATACGGGCCGGGCTGTTGCCCAAATTAATGCATGGGCAGGGGCCTCAAGCGTCGCTGCAATTGGTCTCGGTGACGATGCTTGATCTGGCTGATACCGGTGATCAGCCATTATTGACTGCTTTGGGCAGTGCCTTGATCGATTGGCAAATTGCCGGCACGGATGTGTTTGCCGGTGCCAGTAGTATTTCTCTAGGGCAGCGTTTGGCCGACGATGTCATGTCAGTTATTGCTCACTTGCAAAACACCTTGCTCACGCAAGCCCTAGCGCCGCCGTATCGACGCTTGGCATTATTTGTCGATCGTTACGAAGCGGTATTTACTTCTCCCCATGTGTCGGTGGCTGCACGCGGGGACTTCATTGCGGTGCTGGATGCTTTTGCGCGCAGCAATGCGGTGTTGTTGATTGTTGCTTGTAGGAATGATTTTTATCCGTACATCGCCGAGTGTCCGTTCTTAATGGCTGGCAAGGCACACGGCGCACATTTTGATCTGACTCCACCGACGAACGCAGATATCGCACAAATTATTCGCTTGCCGGCGCAAGCGGCCAATTTGCGTTTTGCCGTCGATGCGCACACCCAGGCTCGCCTTGATGATGTGCTGTGCGCGAGTGCGCTTGGACGGCCTGATGCACTGCCATTATTGCAATATACATTGCAAGAATTATATCGTTTACGGTCGGATCAGGACGAGCTGAGTTTTGCGGCGTTTCACCAACTCGGCGGAGTCGAAGGCGCGCTGGGCCGACGCGCCGATGAAGTGCTCAGCACGCTGAGTGAGCTGCAGCGAGGACTGTTGCCGCGGATTTTGTCCTTGCTGGTCGCCTTGAGTGAAAATGAAGAAATCGTGACGAGTGTGCGGGTGCCATGGTCTGCCTTGCATTCTGTCGCAGAACGCGAGCTCGTTACCGCCTTTGTTGAGGCCCGGCTGTTTGTCAGCGAACTGGTCGGCCAAGAGGCTGGCTTTGGTGTGGCGCATGAAGCCTTGCTGCGGCGCTGGGCACGGGTGACCGCGTGGATTGCTGAGCATCGAGAGGCGCTGCGGGTACGCAGCCGTGTCGCCTTATCGGCATCGCGATGGTTCAAAGAAAAGCACTCGCCCGATTTACTATTGCCGCACGGAAAGCAATTGCATGAGGCGCGGGCTTTGCTCAAGCTCGGCAGTTTTTCGCTCTCGCAGCTGGAGATCGGCTACATTCATGCTTCCAATGCCAAGGCCAGATGGCGCGAACGACGGCGCTTGCTGGTATTGATTGCCTTGTTGAGCTTGACGGTGTTGGCGATTGGTTTGGGACTCAGCGCCATTGCCGCGAAACAAACAGCGCAGCAGCGCCGCCATGAAGCGGAAGGATTGATGGAATTCATGCTCGGCGATTTCGCCGATAAGTTGCGCCCGCTGGGACGCTTGGATTTGCTCGACAGTATCAGTGCCAAAGCGCTCGAATATTTGTCGCTGTCTGACCAGGAAGTGTCGAATTCGATTTCACAGACCCAGCGCGCCAAGGCCTTGGAAGTGATTGCCGAAGTTAATATTGCGCGCGGCAATCCGCAGTTGGCTCTCCATGCCCTGAAAAATTCCCGAGCCATACTGCTGGCGCAGCTCGATGCTGCACACAATAATAAGACGATACTCAAACAACTCGGTGTCAATGCCTTCTGGCAGGGACAAATTTGTTTGGACCAAAGTGATTGGGTGGGTGCCGAAGGCTTTTTCAAACAATACCAAGTTTACAGCGATCGCTTGTCCAGCCTTGACCCCGGCAATGTCGCGGTGTGGATAGAGCAATCGTATGCACACAATAATCTCGGTACCTTGGCCTTGAAACGCGGCAATCCGCAGGCGGCGGCCAAAGAATTCTTGCTCTCGGTCGATTTGAAAACCCGCGCGTTGCTGCGTGAACCGGAGCAGCGCGTCGTGGCTGCCGAATTGGCTGATAGTTTATCGTGGTTGGGATCGAGCAAGGAGGCGATCGGGGAATTGAGCGAGGCGCTGCAAATGTATGAGCGCGAGTTGCACATCACTAAAAAACTTTCAGATGCCGCGCCCGGCGATGCCTTGTGGTCGAATCGGGTATCGCGAGCCTTGCAGCACCGGGCCGATTTGGCGCTGGCGCTCGGGCAGGAAAACAGTGCCTTGGCCGATTACCGTCAATCGCAGAAGATACTGACGGCGATTCTTGAGAGGGAACCGAGTAATCGGGTGTGGCAGTCGAATCGACTCTCTGCGCAATTGCGAGAGTTACAAATTCTCGGGTATCGAGGCGGCGCGTCCAAGCTCTTACCAGAGTTGGAGCACGTGACGCGAGAGCTCAGTTCTATGGCGCGTCTTGATCCCACGAAATCCTTATTATTACGCTTAGAGGCGACAGCACATAGGAATACTGCGGTGATCTTGTTAGATATTCATCATTTTGATGATGCAAAGCATCAAATTGACGTATCCTTACGTGTCCTTGAGATGCTTTATACAAAGAATCAATCCGATTTTCATGCTCGCGTGGCTTTCGTCAACGCGCTGTTGCTTGCGTCGGAAATTGCTGCTGCTGCAGGTGACACCGCTGCTGCGAGAGTGGCGTGTCAAAAGGTGGAAGCTTTGATTGGTGTGGATGCGCCCGGTAAGGCAGATTTCAGAATTCTTGATCCCTGGGTGCGAGCACAACTTTGTCTGGGGCAGAGCAAGGCCGTTCCAAATGCGATCGCTGAATTAGCCAGAATGGGCTATCACGAATTTGCATACATCCGTTCTATTTCACAACTGAAGATAAGGGAAAAACTATGAGACCAGCATTCGCCATACCCGATTTTATTAACATTCAAGTGACGGTGATACCTGTGCCTGAGGGGAAAGGAAATGCGGGTGATCATCGACAGTATCAAGTCACCTGCGTCCCTGCGTCGATTTCGGTTATTCATACCGATACGATCATCAATTATCAAATCATTCCTGAAACACCGGAAAATATTGTGTTTCATGGAATGAGCAAGAAAAAACCTTACCTTGCTCCACAATTTAGCCACCCAAGTATTTCGGTTGATCGCAAGATGATTACTTTCAGTGATAAAAATTCGGTGGTGGAACAGATACATGTGACCTTGGAATTCAAAGACAAAGATGAAGCCAGTATTCACTACGACCATCCGATGAATATCAATTTTGATCCGCAGGTCGGGAACGATCCGGATCTTCAAGGCGATAACACTACGCGTTAGTCGCACTGATCACTTGCACCTGCTGTCGTCACGACAGCAGCTTCACACGCCGAAGAGCTGCTTCATCATCCGCAGCCAAATTTTCCGCTCCGCCAGTCCGTTTTCGCCGCCATTGATGGCGCGTGTGACCTTATTGATATTGTCGTGGTCGGCATAGCCGTTGCACCCCTTGGCTTCCCATACTGCGGCGGCGACCGCCAAAGCCCAGTCTGGCTCGGTGACCGCATCGGGGTTCAGACACAGGTCGGGTGCCATCGGCTTGAGTTTTTGCAAAGCGCGTGTAGCAGCGGCGTAGTTGCTCTTGAAGGTGAGTTGTAGCAGGCCGCGACCGCGAAAGCGGTAACCGTCATCGGCTTCGGTATTGCCGTTCTTATTGCCGTAGACGTAGTCTGCCAGTGCTTGCGGCTGATGCGCGTAGTCGGCCGGGTTGAGCGGGCCGCGTGGTTGGAAACGGCTGGGCCAAACGGCGGCGAGGCGATTGGCCGAGTAGTTGAGATTTTCTTGCTCGGCTCTCAAGGCTTGAGATTCATACATGATTTGCGCGGTGAAGTGCGCCGCTCGCAGGGCATTGGCTGAGATGCCGTAGCGATCATACATTGCCTGGGCTTGGGCCAAGCTGCTGACATAGCTGGGCCTGGGCCGGTTGGCATAGCGGAGGATACGTTTGGGATCGATCACGATAGTCATGGTATGTTCTTTCATCACAAGTGCGGCGTGCATCAAGTCGGATGGTGCAAGCGGTTGGTGAAACGAATCACATAATGAACGGAAATGTTTTTAGGCCGGGTTTCGTGCGCACTGATGTGCACGCTATCGGCCGACGTGGTGCCACTGTCTACTGCTGCAGTCGGTGCAATCGGCGCGATCGCTGAGGCCAGCGGCGGGCCGGAGGTCGGCACCGGCACGCCGCCTGGCGCGGCCAGATGGACGTGGTTTTGCAATGCATCGCTTTGCAGCGAACCGACATCGCTTGGTTTCCCACTGCCCAGCGGCTGGCGATGCGCGGCATCTTGGTCGATTTTGGCGTCGGGGTCGGCACCGCGCAGGAAATAACCGCGCAAGTCGGGAATGAGAAACGCTTCGTCGCTACCACCATACTGAAAACCGAGGTAGGCGTATAACTCTTGGTACATCGAGATCGCCAGGCTGCGGCCATCGCACAGCATCCAACCGGAGGCTTCCAGATTGCTGTTGGCCGACGTGCCGAGTTGGCCGGCAAAGGCGATGATGGCACCTACCGGCAAAATGTTGCCAAATACTTGCGGCGTTGGCAGCGGGGTTGGCCAATGAGGGCGGTGGGATAATCCGCGCGGCATCATGTCCGGCTCGCCATGGGGGCCGGGCTGACGCTGAAATCGGTATCTTGAATTTGCATCGTGGTGGGAACGATAATTTCCCAGTCTGCGTGTGCCGGGTGTGTCGGCCCAGCTGCTTGCATGCGTTTCAGTTCCAACACTAGTGCGGCATTGACGCTATCCACCGGTGCCAGTTCCGCTTGGCCTTGCCAGCGCTGTCCGCTCGATAAGTAGTACAGCAGTACGGCTTCTTGTGCCGGCACGACCGGCAAGAGAATACGTGCCATATCGGCGTGTAAAAATTCGGCCCAGGCGCTGTCGTCGCAGCTGCTTAATTCTTGTAGGGTAACGGTATCGGAGACGGCATAAAAATGTGCACTCATTTGATGCCATTCGAACAGTTCAGCGATGAATTGTATTTCCCATGGATCGATCAGATTGGCGCTGGCGGGCGCGTCATTGGCGCCAGCGGCAGGTACGCAGAGCGCGGCAGCGCGTTGTGACAGCAAGCGTGTGCAAGCTTGACGCAACTGCTGGCGAATTTGTTTGCGCGTGTTGGGCGGTGCCACTTTGGGCGCGCGGCGCACTTGTTCGAGTTGCTGTTGATACCCGCGCAACAAGGTTTCATAGGTTTGAATGCGCCATGCATCGAACAGCGCCGGGCTGGGTTCGCATGCGATGATAACATTGGCCAGCACTTCGATTGGTGCACCCGGCATCTGCTCCGGCACTGCAACGGGCGCGAGCGCCGGATCATCGGCGCTCGGTGCCGGCACGGATGATGGCGCGACTGCCGGAGCGGCTGCTGGCGCTGGTGCCGGAACTGCTGGCGTGGCAGCATGAGCCAGCACGCATAAGGCGATCGTATCGTCTTCACCGAAGGTGCGGGTTTTGGTCGGGTCGTCACTCGCTTGGAATTTCTCACGACCTATCAAGATGGTCGGGCTGTTCGCGTCGGCCGCTTCGCTCACATAGGTCAAAAATACTTGATTGACACAATACCCGGCTGGCACGCGTAAAGATTTCCGTTCGCCATTACACAGGGTGGCAGACAGGTACTTTTGCGCCGCCGGCGGCGGCATAACATCCGTTGCGCCATATGCTGCGGCCAAGCGCGCATAGTTGTCCGGGCTTATTTGAGCAAAACTGTTGATGCCATTTCCGGCCAGAGAAACCGGCATGTCAAAGTTGTCGGTTTGATCGCGCAGCTGTCGTTGTCGTAAGCTTGCGGCCGGTTGTGTGAGCATGATTTCTATCATCAAACGATGGCCATGGCCGACCACGCTGGCACGGAATATTTTGTTCAGCCAGCGAAAGGCACAGAGTAATTTGTTGGTGCTCGTGCTGTTGTCTACCGTACTTGTCACGCTGTCTTCGGTGCGCACATAGCTGCCGCTGGCACGGACTTGGCGCACATTGCGAGTGACCCGTGAAACGCTTTTTTCCAGGATATTTCGGGCAAATTCGGTTTCTTCGTCGCTGCCGGGGTTTTTTCCTTGCTTACTCCATTCGGTCCAGGAGCCATTGAGTTTAACTTGCGTCGGTGGCCCGTAGCTGGTATCAAAATCGGTATATTTGTTGACCGAAATTTGCTCGGCGATGGCTTGCTGTGCTTGTTTGCTCAAACTGTTTCTAGCCTCTTCGGCCTGCTCATCATTGAGCTCGGTAGTGTGCTGTTGGCTCGTGTCGGAATGCTGCTGGCCGCTGGCGGAACTGCGTCGTGTTTCGCGCCGTTCGCCGGGCATGATGTTTTCCAGTTGTGCCAGTTCGCCGGCTTCGTAACGCAGCAATACCTGGCGCACCATTTTCAATTCGCCGATCGCACACACACGCATGGCGGCTTTGTCAGTGGGGCTGATCGGCGTGGCTGGCGGTAAGGGAAACAGTGCGCTGGGCAGTAAGATGGCAGCCTTGCGCAGGCTGAAAAAATCGGCTGTGCAGAGGGCCGCCGCCGGTGCAAACAAGGCGCGCAAGAGGTGATCGGTCAACAGTAACTGGGTATAGTTGAACAGCAGTTCGGTCTCGTCGCTATCGAGTATCAGTTGGGCGAAATAGCTTTGCCAAACTCTTTCGATATTGCTTAAGTAATCTGTGGCATTGAGTGCGCCGTTCATTTCGGATGCTTGCAGATAGAGCAGCGCGGGAATGCTGCCCATTAATTCCGTCGGCGTCGCATGAGCTGCGGCAATCGCCCGGGCCACGCTTGGCAGCCGTAAGATCATGCCGTGCAATTGGCTGCAATCGGCTACATAGAGTTCGCTGTATTGATCGCTGCCAGCACAAAATAATAAGGCTTCGCTGTGCATTTGTTCGCGCGTTAGCCCCGGCTGCGCGCTCAAGGCGGCGAAAAACACGGCTTTACTGCTGGCTGCGGGAAATTGTACAAAGGCCAGTGCCAATGCCGCCGCAGTCGGCTGCGACCATTTGCGTAAAAAAATATATGGGAATAAATCTTCGGTACGGCCTGTTGGTGTCGGTATGGTGGAATCCGAATTGGTCGGCGCGAGACTGGGTTCGTCGGACCATGGCGTGTCATCCTGCGGGACGGTGGTACCGGCTTCCTTATCTGGATCTAATACGGGTTCCGTGCTGGAAGGGGGGAACTGGTGTATGACTTTGCCATTGAGGTGCTGGATTTCATTGCTGTGGCCGTAGCGCAGCGTGGCGCGAATTTGCATGCCACCAAGCACTTCTTCGGAGGCTTCCAAGCTCAAACTGCCGTCTATATGATAACCGCGTTGGGAGACATACTGAATGCGCGTACTATCGAGACGCTCGCTGTCGTTCTGCAAGTGGAATTTGCAACTTAAATCTTTTTTGCTGGAAATGTGGATCCGGCGAATCGCGCTGCGTTCCTGATTGAGAGTGACGGCAATGCGTAAGCCATTGGCTGGAGCGTGAAATTCCTGCGTAAGTAAATCCATACTATACCGTCCCATCTTGAGCAACACTGATTTCTATGTAAACGGCGCAGCAAATCCGCTGCGCCGGATAGTCCGTCTATCAGTTGAATTTCTGTTTATCCAACGCAAACACGAAAGCGGTTGCGGTAGTCCCTGTGCCGCCGCCGGTCATTTTAATATCGGCAGTTTTGAGGCCCAAGAGATCAAGCTGAGTCAGGCAGCTTTGTACCGTATCCGAATCCATGACATCGCTTTCTTCGATATCGCTGCAAGTACCGATGAACAGTTTTGGCAAGAGTTCGAAGACCGATTCGTCACCAGGAGAAACGCCGGTTTTTTGCGCGATCTGACGGTCATCCTTGTAGACGACGATGTCGATGGAACCGGTGGTGAGGTCGTTGCGCACCGTGATCATGTTCAAGTCACCGGTTTCGCGGGTTTTACTCAGGATCGTGCCGGTTTTACCGTTGGCATTGGTGACGCTGAAGACATCGCCATTGTTGGCATCTTGCAGTGGCGAATAGTTGCCCCATGCATCGACGACGCTGACTTGCTGCGTCATTGGGTAATCGAAAGGATTGAAATCGCCTACGCCACAGTTTTTGATGACTTTCCAAGCGATCACATCGTCATTGACGGAGGCACCGGTATTTTTTTGGAACATGACGACATCGGTATTTTTAACGTCTTGCGAATTATTACGAAAGGTCAGTTTAATAGCACTCATGAAAGTTCCTTTTAGGGGTGGGGGAACAACGCAAAACGCGTTGGGTTTGCTGCGACTACAATGAAACGACAAGCTTTACACCAAAACAATATTTTCCAATTTGAGTGTCAGATTCGCCGGGCTGCCATACAAAATAAGATTGGCACTGGCAACGCCGGCCAAGGGAATCGGGATGGCGCTGTCGAGTAGGGCAATGGATACCGGATCGCCGGGCCGTATCGGACGTTTTTTCCCGGGCCAACGCGGGCCAACGGCTTCGCTGCTGGGGTCGCGATGGTCGATCACGGCCCAGAGGGTATTTTCGAGTAGAAATTCATCTTCTGCGCCGGGCGTGACCGCTGGTCGCATGGCTAATAATTGGCCTTGCACGAACAGGCAAGCCTTGAAACTGTTGGCGCTCATGTGGTTGAGCATGCTCACGCCGGCCGGGGTGTCGCTACTGCTCACGGCGTGCAACTGTGGTTTGCTGCCGCTGAGTGCGACTTTAAATTCTTTGCCATTGGCTACCGGAATGAGCGCTGAATAGTTACCGAAATCATCGCCGAGGCTGAGCTGGCGGTCGGTAGAAAATACCATGGGGTGAAAATGCGTATGCCGACAATGACGAATGACTTTCCATACCAAGGCGCTGTCTTGGTCGCCGGCGTTTTGCTTTTGGAAGATCAACAAGGTCGGCACATCTTGGCTCGCCATGTCTGCGCGATTGACGTAAGTGAGTTTGATGTTCATTCGGTTTCTCTCTGCGTTGGTATTTCCAGACACTCACTGTAATTGTTCGAGCTAAGGAGGTGAAGTATCGTTACCGTAACAAGAGGTTACATCCTGGCTATGTGTTGCGTGGAGTATGAATTTTTGTCTTGTTCAGACCGTCTGCCTTGCTCAAAAAAAAATCTGTGTGTACTGTTCGTGAAGGTTCGCCAGTCGAACGATGTCAACAAATAAAACATGGAGCGTAGCGCATGCTGAAAACAATCGTATTTTGTGCCGATGGCACCTGGAATGGCCCGGGCAAGGATATCGATGATGCGTCGGTCAAGTCGGCGCCGAGTAATGTACTCAAGTTGTACTGTTGGCTAGATGGAGTCGATAGCGCTGATACTCAGCCGTTTTCTTACGCGGGTGAAGCGGAGCGCGTGCTGCTCGATGTCGCGGGTCATCCACTGCAGCTTGCCAAATATCTCGATGGTGTCGGTTACGATGATAATTGGCTGGTCAAGTTTCTCGGTGGGACTTTCGGTGCCGGCTTGGTTACGCGGATTATCCGTGGCTATACGTTTATTTCGCGTCATTACCAGCCGGGAGACCGTATCGTCATCAATGGTTTCAGCCGCGGTGCTTACACTGCGCGCGCGCTGGCAGCCATGATTCTCGACCAAGGCTTGCTTGACGCTGGCAAGATCGATCTCAATGATAAGGAACATGCTTATCGCCTCGGCTGCGCGGTCTGGCATGCACACCGGAAAAAAGCAGCGCAAGGCAAACTCGGTTTGCTCACAAGATTAGAAGAATGCATGTATGACATGCCCGATTTCTTTACCCAAACACCGTCGCCACAGCAGTTGATCGGCGCGGTGCCGATTCAGTGTGTCGCTGTGTGGGATACGGTCGGCGCGATGGGGGTGCCACTCTACGATGGAGAAGATCGGCGGATCGATGCGTTTCGTTTTACTGATTGCGATTTTTCTGCGCGCGTCGCGCACGGTTTTCATGCCATTGCAGTCGATGAGCAACGCACCGACTTCACGCCAACCTTGTGGAACCCACGTCAAGGTATCAGCCAAGTGCTGTTTCCCGGCTCGCATTCCGACGTCGGCGGCGGGTATCCGCCCGGTTCTGAGAGTGGCTTGTCGGATGGTGCATTGCTATGGATGAAGCAACAGCTTGAGGCAGTGGTCGGCCTGCGCTTTGGCGCGCCACCTCAGCACATCAAGGCCGATGTCGCTGGTAGCGCGCATCAACCATGGCGCTTGCCACCCTATACCTTGATGCCGGCATCGCATGTCGAAGCACGACAATTTCCCAACAGCATAGGCTTGCAAGCGCATGCTTCGCTGAGCGCGCGCCGGAATTTGCCATCGGTACAACCGGACCCTTTATTACCAGCGGTGGCGTACGCACCCTTGAATATCCCGGCGGTTTGAGTGCTGATCGAGCGCTGACATCTTGCTTCAGGAGTAAGATTTCAGTGCTGTAGCGGCCGGTATTTTTTGTGTAGGTCGATGTATTGTGTGCAGCAGCCGTTTAACAACTAATAAACCCCAATGACGCTGGCGCGAGTCGGCACAGGAGAATGCGAATGAGCGCAGGTCAACCAACACCATTGTTCAACTGGCTGGTGCGGCATTACGTCGCCACCTATTTTCTGATGGTCTTGCTGTTTTTAGTGTTTGGCTTGCTCTCGCTCGATCTGGTTAAGTATGTCTCGTCCAATACCAGCTATTTGCTCAATTATGGTGTGGAAGCCTTGTTGGATGGTGGCTTGAGGCAATTTATTGAGCTGTGTCTGACTTCATTGCTGGCGGTGCTGGCCTACCTCGGTTTCAAACTTTGCGAGCACGCCCTGGTTGCGCGTGCCGCGCATACTCATTCATAGCGCAGGCAAGCGACCGGCAATAAGCGCGATGCGCGTCGCGCCGGGTAAAACCCGAAAAATATTCCGACCAAGCTGGCAAAGCTACAGGCCACCATGACGGCTTGCAAGCTGATGCGGATCTCGAATTGACTGTTCGCGGTAATGACGAGTGCAGCCGCGCCGGCCAGCAGAATGCCGAGCACACCGCCAACTAAGCAGATCACCACCGCTTCGGTCAAAAATTGCAGCAAGATATCGCGTGGTTTGGCACCAATGGCCATACGGATGCCGATTTCACGGGTTCGTTCAGTCACCGACACCAGCATGATATTCATGATGCCTATGCCACCGACGAGCAGAGAAATTGCCCCGATAAGGGCCAGTAGCGAGGCGATGCCGGCGCTGATCTTCCGGGCCGTTTGTGCGAACGACGCCAGATTGTCGATACGAAAATCATCGGGCTGCTCGAATTTGATGTGGTGCCGGTCGCGCAGCAATTCGCTGATATCGTCTATGCCATCGGCCAGATTGCTGCCGGATTTTCCCTGCGCAATAATGTAATGAACATTATTGGGGAAGGGCGTGCGCACTAAATTGGCGGCCACGGCGGTAATCGGGGCGATCACATACTGGCTGAGATCGCCGCCGTCAACCTGCTTACCTTCGCCAGCCAAAACGCCGACGATTTGGAAGGCGACATTGTCGATGCGTATCCACTTTCCCAAGGGATCGAGTTTATAAAAAAATTGGTCGGCGATCTTATGGCCGATCACCACGGTGCGGGCCGAAGCGCGCACTTCTGCCGGACTGAAACTGCTGCCCTTGTCGATTTTCCAGCCGCGCAGGGCGAACATCTCGGCGCTGACGCCATGCACGGTTTGGGTAGCGGTTTCGTTGCCAACGGTAAGGTGAAAACTGCCCTGTAGCACAGCTGCGGCACCGGCCAGTGAAGGCAATTGCGTGAGGGCATCGGCATCCTGACGCGTCAAGGCCGCCGTTTTTCCACTTTGCATGCGCTGTAGTTGCGCCCGATCTCCACCGGGTGAAATGAACAACATATTGGTACCGAGCTGTGCCAATTCTTTGGCAATGAAGCGTTTCATGCTATCGCCGACGGCCAACAGTAATACCACCGAGATGATGCCGATGACGATGCCCAACATCGTGAGCAAACTACGCAGGCGGTTGCCATTCATGGAACGGAAGGCCTCGGCGAGGATTTGTAAATAGTTCATTATGCGCCACCTTGTCCTTCGGCAAATATCTGGCCTTGCGCCATTTGCTGCAAACCCTCCGCACTGCCACCATCATAAATAATGCGGCCATCTTTGAGTCGTATCAAGCGCTGACTATAAGCAGCCACATCGGCTTCGTGCGTGACCAAGACCATGGTGATGCCACGTTCAACGTTGAGCTTTTGAAACGAGCGCATGATATCGATGCTGGTTTGCGTGTCGAGGTTACCGGTCGGTTCATCGGCTAAAATCAGCGGGGGATCACCGACCAGTGCGCGCGCGATCGCCACTCTTTGCTGCTGCCCGCCGGATAATTGATTGGGCGTGCGCGCTGCGAATTCTTTCAGTCCCACTCGTTCGAGTTCCTGTCGCGCCTTGCTGTGGGCGGCTTGGCGCGATACGCCGGCATAGATCAGCGGCAGAGCGACATTGTCGATCACACTCATACGCTTGATCAGGTTGAAACTTTGAAATACAAAGCCCAGTGTACGGTTGCGTACCGCAGCCAGTTGCGTACGCGACAGCGTCAGGGTATCGACACCATCAAGAAAATAATGGCCGGTATCGGCTTGATCGAGGCAGCCGAGTATATTCATCAAGGTCGATTTGCCGGACCCCGATTGTCCCATCACGGCGAGAAATTCACCGCGCTTGACGGCCAAGTCCAGCTCGAACAGCACTTGGGTGACGAGGTCGGCCGATTGATAGCTTTTCGAAATATGACGAATATCAATCAACCATGGCGCTGTAGTCACAGATCACCCGCGGCTTGGTCCTTGAGTGCGCGGACGATGACTTGATCGCCTACCTTCAGATTCTTGCTCAGCACTTCGGTATAGCGAAAATTCGACAAACCGATTGCAATGTCGATTGGCAGCGGCTGCTTGTCGGCGTCGAGAGTGTAAATTTTAAATACCCGCGTCAACTTGTTTTTCTTCGGCATGCTGGCGTCATCGTCGGGTGCCGTGTCGGTGGTTTTGCCAGCGTTGGCCTTGCCTGAGCGCATGGAGCGTTTTTGTTCTTCCTCGTCGCTTAAGTGAAAACGTAAAGCGGCCGTCGGTATGCGCAAGACATTCCGGTGCTGACCGACGATCAAACTCACCTGTGCCGTCATGCCGGGTTTGAGCAATTCATCGTGATTGTCGACATCCAGCACCACATTGTAGGTGACGACATTATCGAGGACATTCGCGGCCAAACGGAACTGATGCATGCGTGCATCGAATTCCTTATCCGGATAGGCATCGACCACAAAGCGTGCGGCTTGCCCGGTTTGGAGTGCGCCGACATCGGCTTCGGAAACATTGGTGTGGATTTGCATCTTGGTCAAATCTTGGGCGATCTGGAACAGGGTCGGGGTAGTAAATGAGGCGGCCACGGTTTGCCCCAGATCGACCGAGCGTTTGATGATGACGCCATCAATCGGCGAGCGAATTACGCTGTTATCGAGGTCGGCTTGGGCACGCGCAAATTGCGCCAAGGCAAGTTGCACATTGGCTTCGGCGACATCGACTTCGCGTTTTGATTGGTCTAAGGCCAGCGTGGAAATAAAGCTTTGCGCTACTAAGCTTTGATTACGCGCATGGCTCGCTTGTGCCAATTGTAGCGAGGCGCGCGCCGAAGCCAACTGTGCTTGGGCTTGATGCACTTGTGCATTAAAAATAGTTGGATCAAGCTTGAGCAAGACCGCGCCTTTTTTCACCTGATCGTTAAAATCTGCGCGTAGTTCAGTGACGGTTCCCGAAACTTGTGAACCGATATTGATCAAGGCCAGCGGATTGATGGTGCCGCTGGCCGTGACCATTTGCGTGATGTCACCGCGCTCGACTGGGGCAAGACGAAAGCGCAAGGGTTCCGGTGCCGCCGGTTTTGTTTGCAAATAATAGCCGGTGCCGGCAGCAGCGAGGAGAAACACGCCGAGTGCGATTGCGGTGGATTTTTTTTTGAACAATGTCATGGTCTAGCTGATGCCAGTCGAGAGTTGAGTAGACCGGTAGCGCGTGAAAACGTTCCTTCCATGGTGGGAAGTGCTTATTTATAAAATCAAATTGATGCGGCGCATGAGCGTGGTGTGGGCACGCGCCAGACGCAGGCTCAAGACCAGCGCGGTGAGTGCTCAAGTCTGTGTGCATTTTCATTGTTCAGCAACTGGCAATTCAAAATCAGGATGTGAGCGGTTCGGCAGTTTTGTTGCCCCATCGTCACAGACAAACCGGTATAGTTGATTTTTTCTGATCGCATCATGCTGCGTGATTCTGTGCAGAAAGTGTAAAGAAATATCAAATCCCTGCTGAAAGCTGAAACAAAACGGCATTGCTGTAATGCAAGAAGTACACTGGAGTTGCCGCACCTCATGTCGCCTGCGCCACGCTCACACCTAATCAGAAAGAACTGCCAGTTCAATCTGCTGCGCGCCATTCCCCACAAAGGCTACTATGATCAAAGTTGTGTTGGCAGACGATCACAAAGTGATACGTCAGGGCTTACAAAGAATTCTTGCGCTGGCACCGGACCTCGCCGTCGTCGGTGAAGCGGAGAATGCCCAAACTTTGTTGGCGCTTTTACCACAGGTGCAATGCGACGTGCTGATTTTGGATATGACTATGCCTGGCTTAAGTGGCATCGATCTCATCAAACGCGTCAAACAAGAGTTACGCGCGCCTTCGATACTGATTTTCAGCATGCATGACGAGTGCCAGATTGTCAGTCGAGCCTTCAAAGCGGGTGCGGCCGGCTATGCCATGAAGGGAACGAATCCTGAGCAATTGATCGGTGCCGTGAAGAAAATTGCCTGTGGCGGAAGATATATCGATCCCAGCTTGGTCGATGCCATGGTGTTTGATCTCGGACTCGATGAACGCTTGCCGCATGACCGCTTGACCGACCGCGAATATCAAATTTTTCAACTGCTCATCGGTGGAAAAAGTGTGACTGGCATCGCCCACAGCTTATCCCTGAGTTCTAAAACGATCAGTACGCATAAATTACGCTTGTTCCAAAAAATGGGCATCACCAGTATCGCTGGTTTAACCCGCTATGCGATTGATCATCATTTGCTGGGGCAGTTGGTGTAACGAGCTGCGCCGAGATTGGCTGCAAAAAACGCGCTTAAACTCTCGGCCAGATTGCGAAAATCCTGCGCTGCACGTGTGCTGCCGGCATAGTAGCGCAGCGGCTGGCCAGCACCGAAAGATTCGGCCAAGCGTATGTCATTACGAATTCCAGCTAACACCCGATGCGCGCCGAATTGATGCGCGATATCCTTGTTGATGCGACGATGCTCCAGAATATGCTGGGCTGCCGTCATGGGTAAGAAGCCGAGTATCTTTAACTGCGGGTTGTGGGCGGACATGACTTGAAACAGGATACGCATTAATTGACGGATGCCTTCGAACGACAAGGGATGCGGCAGATACGGTACCAACACCCAATTGGCAGCACACAGGGCGTTGAGGAGCAGGAAATCCAGCGATGGTGGGGTGTCGACGATCACCAGGTCGAAGCGCTCACGGATGGCGGCGTCGTTGAATGCGCGTGCCAAACACAGTTGATCGCGCCGACCGCTACCATGCTCAAATAATTGATTCGCCGGTGCCAAGGATAGATTGGGCCAGCGGCTGTCGATGACGGCATCGATCAAACGAGCCGCATCATCTAAAAAAATACTATGGGCGGTGACGGCCTCGGCCGGCACGGCGATGCCTAAGCCCAGCGCGCAGTGGCCTTGTGAATCCAAGTCGACCAATAACACACGCCAGCCAGCGGCCGCCATTTCGGCCGCGAGGTTAACCGCGGCCGTGGTTTTGCCGGCACCGCCTTTGCGGTTGCAGATCGCGATGACAGACAGCGTTTGGGCCTGCTTCACGCCAGGCTCTCGGCGATGGCCAAGCGTAAATCGGCGCGCGAAAATGGTTTCGCCAGCACGGCTTTGACACCCAGCAGTTTGGCCGAATCAAGATTGAATGCCGCGCTGATGGAACGTCGCCCGCCCGACATGGCGATGATCGGTACTTCACTGCCTTGTTGCGCTAATTGCATGATGGTTTCGACCCCATCCAAGTGGGGCATGAGGATGTCGGTCAGGATCAGGTCTGGCTTGATCGTCGGTAGCAGCTTCAGCGCCTCGGCACCATCGCTGGCCGTGACAATTTGATGGCCATCTTGCTGCAACATTTTTTCCAGCATATGTGAAAACTGGATATCGTCTTCGATCACTAAAATCTGTACCATGATAGGTCCTCGTTGTTGAATGAATAGGTCATGCGAGACTGCTGACTTCTGCGCGCGCGCTCTTGAGAGGTAACAGAACGTTGAAACTGGTGCCCATGCCGAGTTCGCTGTGTATCTGTATTTCTCCGCATAAATCGGTGACGATGCCATAAATGACGGATAGCCCGAGCCCGCTGCCTTTGCCCGGTTCTTTGGTGGTGAAGAAGGGATCGAAGGCGCGTTGTTGTATTTCCGGTGACATGCCGCAGCCATTGTCATCGACGACGATGCACACGCGATCGAGCGATGAACCGTCGGTTTTGATCAGCAGTGGTGCTTGTTTGATCGCGATATCAAGCCGGCCTTTGTTGTCCATGGCATCGGCGGCATTGATACACAGGTTCATCACGATTTGTTCGATTTGGCATGGTGCGGCCAGCACGTATGCTGCGCTGAAGTCAGTGCTGAAACTGATCTGCACACCTGGCGGCAGACTCACCTTGAGCAATTTGAGCAGGCTTTTGATCAAATCAACCGCATCGACTAAGACCGCGTCGACTGGGGCTTGGCGGGCGAAGGCTAGAATCCGCGCAATCAAATCGCGCGCGCGCGCGGTGGCGTCGATGATTTGCACGGTATAGTCTTGGCCATCGGTATTGCCATCGACAGCGCTGGCAGCGGGAAACAGGTCGCTTAACATTTCGGCATAGCCGTTGATGATGCCGAGTATGGTGTTGAAATCATGCGCGATCCCGGCGGCCATGGTGCCGATCGATTCCAAGCGACTCGCTTGGGCTTGCTGGCCGCGGGTCTCTTCCTTATGCTCGAGCTCCATACGAAACGCCAGACTGTAGGCCATGGAGACTTCCATGAGTGGTGCCATCAGGCGTTCCACCACATCAATGAATCGCAGTTCCGGATTTTCTTGCGCCAGACGTAATAAGGCAGACTGATGGATGTCGATATAGTCTTCCGGTAAGATCCCTTCTTTGAGGAAGCGTTTGCCAAGCTCTGCGGCAGCGCACAGCGCTTCTTCCGGATCCGGAAAAAAGACTGCTTGCGCGAGCAGGGCGTAGTAGGTTTCGTAGCGATTATTCATGGTCCTTGGCCGGTTAAGACTGCGTATGGCGATACACCAGCACGCTGGCATCGTCGCGCTCATCGCCCCAGCGCGCTAAGACTTCGTCAGCCAAATACTGCGCTGTCGGTTTTTGCAGTAACAGTTCTTGAGGCAGGTGCGCCGCTTCATTGACACCATCTGAAAACATCAATAAGCGGTCGCCCGGCAGCAGCGAAACTTGCATAGGGCTTAAAGATACCGGGCCGGCACCGACGATGCCGCGGCTGGCGCTGAAATGAAATTGCCGCTCTTCGGTTACCAGCAAAGTACGTATATTGCCCACCGAACCCAGGCTCATTTGCTGGGTGTGTAAGTCAATGATGGCAATGGCAAGTACGCAGCCGCGGGTTGAGATGAGCTTTTCATTGCAGATGGCAAAAATATCGAGACAATCTTTATGCAGATGATTCTCAATACAGCGCATTGCCGTTTGCGCCGCGTGGTGCGCACCCGGGCCATGGCCGAGGCCATCGGCTATAGCGATCACGCGCCGGTCCGGTAAATTCCAGAACTGGCCGAGATCGCCGCACAGCGATTCACCTGGATACGGTCGTGTGACATAGCCGATATTGTCACAGGCTAGAGCCATTTGCATGTCCATATCTTGCTGCCTTTCCCCGGTTGGCTCTCGATTGTCATCTCATCCATCAAACGCTTTACCGCAGGCAAGCCGCAGCCGAGACCGTGCTTACTGCTGTAACCATCTTGCATGGCCAGCGCGATATCGGCGATGCCCGGCCCGCTGTCACTGGCCACGAGTTGTAGGCCGGGGCGGGGCGCAAGCAGGCGAATTTCCAAGCTACCACCATGAGCATGCTCAAGCAGATTGCTGACTAATTCTGCCGCGGCAGTAGCAATTTGGTAGCTCGCCTGAGTAGAAAACCCAAGTGCGACGGCGAACTGCCGGGCACTGCGCACGGCTTCATCGGCATCGCTAGCCGAGTGAATGGCAAGGATGATGCAAGAATTAATCATAAGGTTTTGCGCATAGCGAGCGTGATGGTGATGCGTGTCATGCCCGGTTGCGACTCGATTTTAAAACTGTCGATCAGACGCCGGGTTCCCGGCAAGCCGGCCCCCAAACTTCCCCCTGTGCTGAAACCATCCTGCATGGCCGCTTCAATATCGGCAATACCCGGGCCATGATCTTCGACGATCACCTTGACGCATTTGAAGGTGCTGTCGGAGCTATCGAAAATTTGACACTCACCGTGGCCGGCATATTCGATGACGTTACGAGTCAGTTCCGATACGGCAGTAGCCAGTCGGGTTTGATCGGCTTTGCCAAAACTGAGGCTGGCGGCGAGCTCGCGTGCCAGCCGCCGGGCCAGCACGATATCTTTGGTTTCGCGTACTTGCACCACAGCGCAAGGATCAGATAATGAGCTCATTTGTTTCCTCGGCCAAGGTGTAGTCACCGCGTGATGCGATACGTCGCTGCAGAGATTTCAATCCTTGTTCGAGATTGAAGGTACAGTCGGCCCCGAGCAAACCACGGCCCATTTCAACTAAGGTCAGTGCGACGAAGGGTTGGATACCACAGACGATGACTTCGGCACCCAACAGTCGCGCCATGCTGGCGGTATCGTTGATGACGCGGGCCATGAAAGAATCGACGACATCGAGGGCAGAAATATCGACCACCACGCCCAATGCTTCGATTTCGGCAATCGTGCTCAGCAGGTTGGATTGGAATTCCAAGGCTTCATCGTCGCTCAAATCTTGTTGAATAGCGACCAGAAGAATGCGACCCAGACGTGGAATAGCGATCCTCATGATGGGCTCGAAGCGACGGTGACGATGCGGCGACCGATCAGTGCCAAGGCTTCCGCAACGCCTGAGCGTAAGGTGGCGCGGGTGATGACTTGTGGCAGGGTGATACCGAGCTTGGTCAAGGTCAACGCCCCTTCCGGATTAAGCCCGGTCATGACGACGCGGGTGCCGAGCAATTGCGCGGCATCGACGGTGCGCATCAAATGGCGCGCTACGGCGATATCGAACACCGGTACGCCGGTAACGTCGATGACGGTGACACTGGCTTCATAGCGGGTGATGGCTTCGAGTAAGTTACCGGTGAATTTACGCGCCCGCGCGGTATCAATCACCCCGACCAGCGGCAGGAGCAAGACTTGATCCCATAGTCGTATCACCGGTGTCGAGAGTTCCACTAAGGAAGCGCTTTGCTGCAGAATGATACGCTCGCGGGTTTCGACGAAGGCGGAAAAAGTGACTAAGGTGAGACGGCCGATGACGTCTTCGACGGCTGCCAGATTGAGTTCCATTTCGGTTGGTGATTCGATCAACTCGCGTATCAGTGCCAAGATCAGCACGCTTTTCAAGCACATTACATATTGCGCCGTCTCGGTCGGCGTGAAGCCGGCGATGGCGCGGCTGGCGCTGAACTCGCTCATGATTCTGACCAAGGGGTGAGTCTGGCCGAATTCCCATAAGCCCACGCCCGGATAGGCAGAAAAAATTTTGGCGATTTCTTCCAGCAAGTGCGAGGTGTGCTGGCGCATTTCGACGACATCGAAGGTATTGGGATGCAGCGTAGACCAACTGGTCAAGATTTCAGACACCCAATTCTCATGGATTTGTGTACGTTCTCTCGAGAGTAAGCGGTCGAGGGCGACTAAATGATGAATACTCATGGTGACATCCTTGAAAGTAAGTGCAGCAAAACGTGATGGTGCCGGAAGCGGCCAGATAGGACCCGTTTCAAAACAAAACGAGCATTAAAATAATTCTATTTTTAACTCAGTGCTGAGCGCATGTCGCGCCGAATGCTTATGTTTGTTTTCTTCTTCGAGATAGTCGAGGCGTATCATTTCCAATAAGTCCGGCAATTCCAACAAGGTGGCAGGTTGCTTATCGACATTGAGCTGGCCGACTGTGGTTTTAAGAAAATGATTGCGTTGGCCGATAACGTGACGGATGCGGTCGACACATTGCCGCACGACGTCTTGATATTGAATCGTTCCCAAGGCATCACCGATGCTCTTGGCTAAATCGACATTGTGCTTAGTGACGACCAGAAAACGAGTTTTATAGTATTGGCTGATGTCTTCAAAATTATCTTGAATTTTTCTGATCGATTCGACTGCATGGCCCACTTGCTCGAGTTCTTGTGCAGAGGAAGCGATGCTCGAAGCGATACCATGCTCAAGCACATGGCGAGCACGACTTAAGCCGCCATGAATTTTTTTGGCGACGTCTTCTGAGTTCGTTGCCAGTATCCGCATTTCATTGGCCACAGCGCGAAATGCAGCACCGGCAGCGCCGGCTCGGCTGGCTTCGATGGCGGCATTGACTGCCAATAAATGTGACTGCATGCTGATATCGTGCACGGCCTGCACCAAGCCGCTCATGGCCTTGATTTCGGTGGCGACGTTTTGCACATTCTCTAAATCACGCGCGATCTTGGCCGGCATTTGTTCGACGAAAGAACCGATTTCGACAATGAAGGCCACGCTGGAAACGATTTCCTTTTCCAAGCTGCTGCCTTTCATATTCGAGTGATCCAAATAATTGACCAAGGTGCTGGCAGTATCGTACAGTTGACGCACATTGTGGATGATTTCCAGCGCCGAAGTTTCGGTATCGGCGACCACCTCCATGAGCTTGTTGTCGATCTCGCCATCGAGCTGCAGATGGCGGTCGAGCACGTTGGCGACCGATGCGGCGATGGCTGGATCGGGCAGTGCTTGCGTCGGCAAATGTTCCGCTTGGTTGTGCGCGCGGTGAAGCGCGACGATGACCAGCAGCATGCAGAAAAATAGAAATAGTATGCAGTCACCCGGACGGCCCAACAGACGATCGGGTGCCGCCAGATAGCTGGCCGGTAGCAGCCGCAGTAGCAGCGCTAGCAACAATGCGGCCATTATCCGCAATTGCTTAGGCTCGAAGGCCTGTATTTTTTTGACGCTTGCGTGCCAGCAGGCCGAGGGCTGAAACGCCGCTGTAAAAAAACTCATGGTCATGCTCCTGGCAAAACCTGCTTAATAATTTTTTGTAAGTCGGTGCCGCTGACCGGTTTTACCAACCATCCGGTCGCGCCCAGCTGTTTCGCTTCATCGCGCTTGCTTTGCTGGCTTTCTGTGGTCAAGGCCAAGATGGGGATGAAACGAAAACCGGGCAGGGCACGGGCTTTGCCGATGAATTCTATGCCGCCCATATTGGGCATGTTGATATCGGTGATGATCAAGTCGGGCCGCTTACCGCTTTGCAATGATTCCAAGGCCAGTGCACCATCACTGGCGGTCAACACCGAGAAGCCGAAAATTTCCAAGCTGTTTTTCAAACTCATCAGCATGGTGATGGAATCGTCGATGATCATGATTGTTTTAGCCATCATTTTTCCTTGTTCAATTGTTGAGTGAGTGCTGCAGCCAGATGCTTAACTCGGCGTCGTCAGGCCAGGCTGCCAAGGGCAGGCGTGCCGCCATGAGTACTTGTAACACTGCGGCGTGCAAGTGCACGCAAGCCGCGAGGTCGATTTTTCCCTTAGGGTGCTGCTGCACCCATTGCAATAATTCTTCAGCGTCTTCGACCGTCACGATGTCGATCAAGCGTGCGCAGCTTTTGCTATAGGTGATAGGCATTACAGCATCTCCTTCAAATTCAGTACCATCAATACCGAACCGTCCCCGAGCAAGGCCGAACCGCTGTAGCTGCTCAGGCTGCCGAGTATGCCGCCCATCGGCTTGAGGATGATATCGACGACGCCGCGAAAATCATCGATCAGAATACCGATGTGTTCACCGCGTAGACGGATCACGAGGGTGGCCAATTCATCGCTTTCGTTGGCAATTTGCGGCGCGTCGCTGGCCAGCAGTTCATTGAGTGAACACAGTGGTACCAAGCGGCCGCGTAAGATGGCGGTTTGGCTGGCTTTGATAGTGTGAATGGCAGCACGCGGAATGCGCACGGTTTCAACCACCATCTCCATGGGAATGCCGAAAATTTGTTGATTCGATTCGATGATCATCACATTGGTGACGGCAATCGAGAGTGGCAGCGATAAGCGCAGCTGCGTACCTTGTCCGACTTGACTCGACAGTGTCACGCTGCCGTTGACTTGTTCGACGGCAGTGCGCACCACATCCATGCCAACCCCACGGCCGGACAAATCGGACACCACTTCGGCGGTGGAAAAGCCGGCGGCGAAAATCAGATTGATGGCTTCGTGATCGGAGATGCGATCAAAGCGCGCTTCGTCGATCAAGCCTTTTTCGAAAGCTTTGGTTTTGATGATCAGCGGATCGATACCTTTGCCATCGTCGCTGATATCGATGATGACCCGCCCGGCTTCTTGTGAGGCGCTGATCAATAAGCGTCCTTGCGCCGGCTTGCCCAATTGACGGCGTGCTTCCGGGGTTTCAAAGCCGTGGTCGAGGCTGTTGCGAATGATGTGAATCAGCGGGTCGGCCAAGGCTTCAATGATGTTTTTATCGGCTTCGGTATCTTCGCCTTCGAGTAGCAAACTGATTTCTTTGCCGAGCTTGCGCGAAATATCGCGCACCAGTCGTGGAAAGCGTTGAAACACAAATGAGACCGGCAACATCCGCACTTGCATGATGGTGCCCTGCATTTCTTCGGCAATGCGGTTGATGACGGCATATTGTGCTTTGATTTCGCGCGCCAGATCGCGCACGCCAAATACCGTTTCAGCGCGCGAGGCTAAATACGGCAAGGCATTTTTAGCGACTACCATTTCGCCGATCAAATTCATCAGGCGATCAATTTTTTCTTGATCGACTTTCAGAGTGCGCGCACTGCCGTCTTCGGCGCGCCGGCCGAATTTGAGTTCGCCGTCGCCGCTTGCGGTGCTGCTGTTCGCTGTAGCCGCAATGGCGCAGGGCGTGGTTTTGGTGTCGCTGGTGTCGCTGCTGCCGGCGCGGCGCGGCGCGGCAGCCAGGTCTTGATGCGCGCTCAACCAGTCACGCAAAGGGCTGGACGTCGATTGTGCCAGCGCTTCTGCTAAGGCTGCATCGATCTCGGCCAGCAAGGCGTGCTGCCCCAAACTGGAAAAACAATGCTTGAGGGTGGTCGCGGTGGAAATCAAACGCCCTGGCAGCCAAGTGACTTGGTCGGGCAAGCCCAGCAGTAAGGCTTGGGCGGCGATGATGGCGGCGGCGATGGCCGCGGCTGTATCGGCCGGCGCTTCCGCGAGCGGGGCGGTTGGCAGCGGTATTGGCGTGGCCAGCACGGTATGCGAGATTTCACCATTCGGCGCGCGCAGAGATTGCAGCAAATCGCCCATGCTGGTGAGGTTTTCCGGTTCCAGTTCGATCACCAGCAACAGCCAGCGCAAGGCCGAGGCCATACACAGCGCGGCCGAGGAGAGTTCCAGCATGGAGTTGGCAGAACGACTCAGCGCTGCCAGATCACGCGCCTGCAGTTGCGCCAGCGCGGCGAGTACAAAATCTTCATACACGGGGCCACCGTTACGCTCGCCAACCGGCAGTATCAGTAGTGCCGGGGTCAATGCGCACAGGCTGATTTGTTCCGGTACGTAGCGAAAATGCTCGGCTAATTGGCTTCGCGAGGCGGCGCTGATCAGCTGTATGCGTAAATTGCACTGGTAGGCATCGAGCTCGGCCAAGTCAGTCCAGGTGGCGCGCGCGGAAATTTTTTGCCACTGTAATGCCGGCACTTGGCGCGCTAAGAAAAACGGGTCTTCACCTTTGAAGAAGCATTCTGCTTCCGGGGTATAAGTGATCCAGAACAAAGCGCGCTCAAGCACACCGTCGGCCGCAGGCTCGCTGCCAAGCGCAGCCGGTGACACCAGTGTGCGGTAAGCAGTCATGCGCAGAGCTTCTGGTACCGCTTGCATATCGAGTGTTGAAATCTGCGGCAGGGCGGTATCGAAATCGAGATCGACGGTGTGTTGCTGGTTATTGGCAGTTTGTGCCGGCAGTAGCGCGCGCAGCGATTGCGCCAAGCTGACTGAGGTGGCAGCGTGGCTAGCCGGGTTGCTTGTTTCTTGTTCAATCTCATCGAGCAGAATGCTGATGAAATCCATGGCATCGAGCAAACTGTCGGCACAGTGCTGATCGTAGGCCAGTTCGCCGGCACGCACGACCACCATCAGGTCTTCGGCGGCATGCAATACCCGCTGCATTTCCGGAAAATCAAACAGGCCGCAGTTGCCCTTCAAAGTATGCACGAGGCGAAATAATTCGCTCATCAGCAGCGGGTCCTTGGCCGCTTTTTCGAGTTGTATCAATTTCTCGCCTATGCCCTGCAAGAAATCGCGCGCCTCGGATAGAAATTGTTGGAGTAAGGGTGTCATGTGCCGCTTTCACCGAGTAGCAGCCGCACATGGCCTAGCAAAACTTCGGGCCGAGTCGGTTTGATGATATACAGGTTAGCCCCAGCCTCATAGGCTTTCAACTGATCACTTTGTTTGGCCTCGGTTGAGACCATCGCGGCCGGCGCCTGCACGATCGAGGGGCTGCCGCGCAATTCGCGCAGGAAGGCATAGCCATCGAGTTTAGGCATGTTGACGTCAACCAGATACAGATCGTAGCTGGTCGTCAGGGCTTTTTCCAAAGCTTCGACACCATTGACCGCTTCATCCACTTGGTAGCCGGCCGCTTCTAAAATTCCACGGTGATACAGGCGCACGGTGGCGGCATCATCGACGATTAAAATATGTTTCATTTTCCATCCCAAGGTTTTTGATAGACGATTGCTTCTGGAAATTTCCGCAGTTTGTAAAGCGAGGAAATTCGGCTCATCGATTCGGAATGTCCGAGGCAAATGAAGCCACCAGGCTGCAGCGCATCGTAAAAAGTTTCTGCCGCTTGCTTGCGTGAGAGATCATCAAAATAAATCAACAAATTACGGCAGAAGATAATGTCGAAGTGGCGATAGCCGCGCACATCGGCCGCATCCATCAAATTGACGCGGGTAAATTCCACCGCATTGCGTAAATCCGAACACAGTTGGTAGCCTAGGGGCGTTTGAGTAAAGTATTTCTGCATGTATTTCGGCGGCACGTGTTTTACCGAACGGGCCGAATATAGACCAGCCCTCGCCTGCGTCAATATTTTCGTGTCGATGTCGGAGGAAATGATTTCGATGTCCCAGTCGTTAATTCCGCCCCAACGTTCGAGCAAACACATGGCGATCGTGTACGCTTCCTCGCCCGACGACGAAGGAATCACCCAGATGCGGATCGGGCTGCGGTCTTTTTTATTGGCGACCACATCGGGCAGAATCGAATTGACCAAGCAATTGAATTGGTACTCTTCGCGAAAAAAATAGGTCTCGTTAATGGTCATGACATTCACCAGCGCCTGCAATTCCACTCCCGAAGTTTGGAAGCGCAACATCGTGAAGTAGCTGCGAAAATTGTCGTTACCTGATTCCAGTATTCTTTCAATCAGGCGTTTGTCGACAAAATAGCGTTTCGATGCTTCGAATTGAATGCCGGTTTTGCGGTAAAAAAATTCTTGAAACTTTTGAAAGTCGTCGTCGTTGATGATAATTTTTGTCATGATGTTCAGCCTTTCGCACTGCGCTTGAGCGCGAGGTCGGCGGCGAACTGAATATACGGTTCGGCGGCAAAGCGCTGCTTGAGCCGTTCCAGCGCACCGTGCGCTGCATCGGTGCCTACTTCACCGAGCAAATCGACGGCGGTGCCGCAGACATTGACGAATGGATCAATTTCAATGACATCGATGAGCCATTGTTCTACCTGTGGATGGCAGAGTGATTCGAGCACATTAACGGCCATGATACGGACGTCGGAATCGGGGTCACTCAGCAGGCTGCTCATGATCGGTGCCACGGCATCGGGCAATTCTTTCATGGCTTCGATGGCTTCGTTACGCATTTGCGCATCATCGCTGCGCAAACACTCGACCATGCCGGCGACGGCGACGGCATCGCCTAGCCGTGTCAGACTGGTGAAAATGATTTCACGTACCGAACGATCCGCTTCCACTTGCAGGCGTGCCAGCAGACTGGCGCTGGCTTGCGGGTAGCCGAGTAAATCGCGCGCGGCCCAGCGGCGCACGGCTGGGTCGTGCTCATCCAATTGCCGCAGCAAGCCTGGGTAATCACGAGTTTCTATCCGGGCTTGCAGCGGCTGCTCGGCTGGGGCAGTGGTTTTAATGAGAGCCATGGAAATCTCCTTTATTTTAATAAGCCAGCCAAGCCGTCATTTGGCTGGCGATTTTTTCTGCGTGCAGTGTGACGGTGGCACCGCCGCGCTTAATCAATTCGCCCGGCATGCCGAACACCACCGAAGATTCTTCTGATTCGGCTATCGTGCGACCGCCCTGATTTTTTATCGCAGTGAAAGCCTCGGCACCATCGTTACCCATACCGGTCAGCATCACGCCGACAATTTGTTTCGGCGTCAGGTGGTCGAGCGCGGAACGTCCGAGTACTTCTACCGAGGGGTGCCATAAATAAGCGCTGCTTTCCGGTTTCGCGATCACCATCAGTTTCCCTGCTCGCCGCACCAACACCATATCGGCACCACCTTTGGCGATGTAGACGGTACCTGCTTCCAAGCTCATTGGCCGGTTGACTTCCACCACGTGCAGCGCACACATCTCATTGATACGCTGAGAAAAAGACAGGGTGAAACTGGCCGGCATGTGTTGCGCAATCAAGATGGGCCAAGGAAAATCGGCCGACAAGTCCGGTAATATTCGTTCCAAAGTACTTGGCCCGCCGGTCGAGACGCCGACGATGACCACCCCTTCAGATGTCGGTGATAAACGGCTGTCCGGCATTCTGGCCGGTGCCGCTTTGGCGACGCTGCGCGGTGCCGGTGCTGCACTGGCCAGCGCTTTGCTTGACTTCAGTCTGGCCTTGGCGGCGACCCTGACCTTGGCGATGATTTGTTCGCGTACATCCTCGATCGACAGGGAAATCGTGCCACCCGGTTTGACGATGTAATCGACCGCACCGAGGTTGAGTGCTTCAAAGGTGGCCAGCGCACCTTTTGCCGTCAAGGAGGAAAACATCACCACCGCTACCGGACGCTCTGTCATCATGATAGACAAGGCAGTCAAACCATCCATTTCCGGCATATTGATATCGAGCGTGATGACATCGGGCTGAAAGTCCCGATTTTCCTGCACGCCTTCACTCCCATTGCGCGCCAGTCGTACCTCGAAACCGCCTTCGTCGTTGAAGAGGGTGGCGAGTTGACGGCGCATCAGTGCCGAGTCGTCTACGATAAGCAATTTGATCATCTTTTGTGGTCTTAAGTGGTTCAGGCCATGCGGATTTCAGCCAGGTCGTCGAGCTGGCTTGTCTCAATGAGATGCAGGGGATCGATTAATTGAATCATGCGTTTTTGTTTTTCCAGATTCGCCATGCGTGCCAGCAGCAGCGATTGTTCGCCAGAAAAATCGGGTGCAGCTTCAATCGTCGATTTGTGAATTTTCAATACTTCTACTACCGAGTCGACAATGAAACCGGTGCGTACACCGGCAGTCAGAAACACCATGATGCGCTGACGATCGCTGCGTTCGATTTGATCAAGCCCGAGACGACGACGTAAGTCCATCACCGGTAATACCGCACCGCGTAAGTTCACCACACCTTCTACCTCCGGCGGCGCTTTCGGTACCTTGGTCAGGGTTTCGGCGACGCGAACGATTTGCTGTACGCTGTCGATCGGTACGGCGAACTCTTCTTTACCTAGCAAAAAGACGACGAATTGTTCGTCGTCGTCGATGCCGCGCTCGGCAGTAAGGGCATCGGATTTGGCACTGTTGGGGGTATCATTCATACTCATGGTGTCGAGACTGGTGAGGGCATCTTTGACAACGGCATGGCGAAACATATGGTCAACCGAGAGGATGGAGACCAGCCGCTTACCGCCATCGAGGCGGCAAATTTGTGAAATGTCGGCCAAATCTTTGGCTAACAGCGCGGGCATGACATCGACGTCACAGCGGGCCACGCGCAAGACTTCATTGACGCTGTCCATCACCAGACCAACCGAGGCCGCACCCAGTGAGACCACGACGATGCGGCTGTTTTCATCGACTGTTTTGGCGGGCAGATTGAACATACAACGCAGCGAGACCAGCGGCAACAGGCGATTTCGTAAGGTCATCACGCCCAAGACATGGGCTTTTGAGTGCGGCACACGGATGATCAGTTCAGGTACCTGAACGATTTCCTGCACATCATCGATCACGATGGCATATTCTTGACCAGCCACTTCGAAATTAACCAAGTGCAGTTCATCATTGGTTTTTTCCTCAGTCTGGGCCTCGCGTGCCAAGGCATGCTGAGCCTCGGTCGCAGCGTGTTCCGACTTGCTACGCGCCATGGCACCGGCAAATTCTTTGCTGATCAGTTTGGCAAAGTCGAGCACCATAATCATCGGATAACCGCCGACATCCTTGAGTAAGCCCGATACCAGTTCGGTATTGATGCTGGCTTTGATCGCCGCGGTATCTTCGATATGCTGCAGATCGACGCCGACCACGCTGACCACGCGATCGACCACGAAGCCGAGCGGCTGCCCTTGGTCGATCACTACGGCGCGGCTGGCATCATCGTAAGCCCGATCAGCGAAGCCGAAGATACGGCGCAAACTGATGATGGGCAAAACTTTGCCGCGTAAATTTGCCAAGCCGTCCAGGGTCGCCGGTGCCAGCGGCACTTTGACCACTTCCGGCACGCGGATGATTTCCTGTACCGGCGTCATATCGACGGCAAATACTTCTTCGCCGACGATGAAGGTGACGAATTGGCGAATGTCTGAGGTTTTTTCTATTCCCCCGGTATCCGTGTTCGGTGACAGTTCGGCGCCATACTCCAGCGTATCCTTAGTCATAGTGCTCTCCAAATAAGGGTATGCGAAACAATTAAGCGCTTTGCAATTCGTCGGCCAGCGAGGCGATTTCTTCAACGGCGGCGGAAAGTTGCTCGCTTCCTCGCGATTGTTGCTGTGCCACAGTGGTAGCGTTGTTGGCTGCCTTATCTGCTTGCTGGGCTGCTGCTGCGATTTGGTCTACACCGGTTTTTATTTGCGTGATGGCAGCGGCGATTTCATTGGCAGCGGCCAAAATTTCACTGGTACCTTGATCGACGGCACCGATATCGGTTTCGATGGCGATCAAACTGGCGGTGACCGATTTGGCTTTTTCGGCGGCGGCGGCGGCAGTGATCATAATTTCATTGAGATCGCGACCGACGATACCAATTTGATCTTGTACCGATTTCACCAGATCTTTGATGCGATCGGCGTTTTCGGCCGAATCATGGGCCAGGTTGCGGATGTCGGTTGCCACGACGACGAAGCCCTTGCCGAATTCGCCGGCGCGCGCTGCTTCGATTGAGCCGTTTACCGCCAACATATTGGTTTGAATCGAAACGGTAGTGATGGCGTCGACAATCTTGTCGATACGACGCGATACCAATTCTAACTCCTTGATTTGTCGTAGACTCACGCGTGAGGCTTCGGCCGACTGCGAAATGCCGATGATCATACTGTCGATGCTTATAGTGGATCCACATATCCGGACAACAGTTTAAACTAGTGTCTGTCGAAAAGAGACGAGGCAGACCATGAGTGA